>CAVEAP010000006.1:0-19736 GCA_963613725.1 Mediterraneibacter torques | reverse complement strand
GGGATGCTGGCTGATGCAGAAAACACCACAAGTGAAACAACAAACACCACAAGTGATAACACGTGGGAAACAAAACTAGGAGAAGGTGAAAACGCTAAAACTGTGAAAATAACACTTTCCACATCTTCTCATGTGTTTAACAAAGAAGAGTTCAAACCAACAGTAACAAGTGTTTCTGTTAATGATGATAAGCTTGAAACAAGTGCTTATATCACTGACGCAAGTTATTATGTGAAAAGTGGTGATAGTTACACAGCATTGGAAGGAAAGCCAGTTCATGCTGGAACCTACTACATCAAGGTTACAATTAAAAATAATACTGTTTATGTCCCATTTAAGATTGCCCCAGCAGATATTACTGCAAGTGTGATGACTGGTGATACAGCTGTGTCGGTGTTTAACCCAACAATAACTTTAACTTCTACAACAAAAGTTGACGAAACAACGACAACAGAGGAAATGGCAGAACTCACCTACAACGGCTCAGAGCATAATGTAACAGTTACGAAAGTGACGGTAACATTTGATAGCTCTTCCTCCGTAGAATTGACTAAATATGAGGAAGGCACTGGGGAAGGCGACTACGTATGGAGTCTTGTTGACAGCACTAAAGAAACAATGACAACTTCTCCAATAAATGCTGGAACTTATTATGCCAAAGTTGTGGGACAAAATGACTATGAGGGCACCGTTTATGCTGAGTTCACAATTCAGAAAAAGTCTTTAACTGTGCCAGCAAAAATCAAAGATGCAATCTGGACGGGAAGTTCTGTTTCACCAACTTATGACACAACCTACATCACAGAATTTGCTGTATGTCAAGTGAAAGAAGGTGAGATTGGCAATGTTTTGACAATCGAAAACATTTCTGGAACAGGTGTTGGAGATTACACTGCAAAATTCACAATAAAAACAGCAAGTGATGGAACCTGTAACTATGTTTGGGCAAATTTTCCAAAAGGTTATGAAAAATCGGGAACCATATCTAATGACAAAACAACCTATTCATTTGATTGGAAAATTATTGCAGGCTTTGATGGAAGTGGAACCAAGGCCGATCCTTTCCTTATTCAAAATGAAACAAATTTAAGAACACTTTCCGAAAACGCAAATGCGTTAAATGGATATTATTTCAAACAAACAAACGACATTGATTTGCAAAACAATGCTTTTTCTCCAATTGGCGGAGAGGGGAATTACACATACTACTATGACGGAGATGGTCATGGTGTTTCAAACCTTGATGTGTCGGCAGAATATGCGGGATTTTTTGGGAAAATCACAGGCGGTTACATTAAAAACCTTGCAATCACAAGCGGAACAATCTCAGCGGGAAATACCACAGATTCTTGCGTTGGTGGAATTGCTGCAGAAATTTCTGGAACTGAAATTTCAAGTGTTTATGTTGATAAAGGCGTAACCTTGTCAGCAGGGCAATATGTTGGTGGAATTGTTGGAAAAGTGAACGCAAGCGGAACCTACAAAGACGCAACCACAAACACAAGTGTTACAACAACTTCACTCATCAAAAATGCTTACAACATGGGAAAAATCACAAGCGGAACAACTGTTGCTGGGATTGTGGGCTGGAATGCAGGAACAATCACAAATGTTTACAGCGTTGGAACGCTTGATGGAACCAACAAATTTGGAATTACCTCACAAAACACTGGAACAATCACGGGGGCTTACTATTTAAGCACCACAGCAAGTCAAGGTGTTGGCACTGACACTGCGGGGGCACTTTCTGATGAAGACATGAAAACAAGTGGGGCAGTAAACTCAAAACCAAGCAAAATGACTGATTTCCCAGCGTCAACAAGCACTGATTGTGCCTGGGTTTACAACCTTTTGGAATATCCAAAGCTCAAAATGACTGCTCAAACAATTGAGGACCACCAAGCCACTGATGTTGAAGAAGAATATGAGCTTAATGTGGCAATTGAAACCACTCCTTATTTAACAAACAATTCGGGCGTGGCTGACCTCACATCAAGCACTGACTATAAACTAAGATACTTTAATGAAGATTTTACAAAAGAACTCACTGCAAATGAGGTTATTGCAAAAGGTGGAACATATCACGTTGTTTTTCAAGGTGTTTTGAATCAAAGCACAACAACGGGCACAGGAACTGAAGCGGTTACAACTTCGGGAGTGAACAACAACAAATATGGTTCTGTTGCAAAAACGTTTGTGGTAAAGACTCCTTTAACAACAAAAAACTTGATTTCTGTTACACTACAACAGTCGGAACTCACTTATGATGGCGACGACCACAAAAATGATTTTTTGCCAACTGTTACTGACAGCAATAAAGATGGTAATGATAAAAAATTAGAATTAAATAAAGACTACACTCTTACATATTATCTTTATTATAGTGATGAAACCAAGCGAACCGAAGTTGAGGAAATAATCGATGCTGGGGCATACACCATTCTAATTACAGGAAAAGGTTACTACAAAGACTCTATCACAGCAACTTTCACAATCAAAAAAGCTTCTGTTGCTGATGCGAGCGAAATTGTTTTGGGTGAAACAGCGGAGTTTTCTTATGATGGAGAATCTCATTACAGACCTGTTACAAGTGTTAAGGTTGGCAAAAGAACTTTAACAGGACCAACAAAAGTTGACGGCACCACTTCTGGTGACTATCGTGTTGAGTATCGTCGCAGTGGTAGCAATGATGTTTATGACAGCATTGATGTTGCTAATGGCGAAGAAAAAATAACCAAAGCGGGAACCTATTACATTGTAATTGTTGGAATTGGAAACTATGAAGGTGAAAACAAAAGTGCAAATAACATTTTCACAATCACTGCAGCAAACATTAGTGATGTTGCGTTAGACAAAACTGAAACGATTTACAATGGCGGAGAGCAAAAGCCAAATGTTACAAGCGTTAAGGCGGGGGCTAACAAAAATCTTACGTTAACAACAGACGACTACGATGTTTCTTACAGCGGAAACTTTACAGATGCTGGAACGCACACAATCACAATCAGTGCAAAAGATGGTAGCAACTTCACGGGAAGTGTTGGTGTTTCATTCACAATCACTCCATTTGTTTTGTCCACATTAACGGACAGTGAAATTACGTTGGAATTTGATTCTCATGTTTACACTGGCTCAGCATTACGGCCAACTGTGGCAATTTCTCACACAAACCCAAGCATAGATTTAACTAACAAATCAAACTTCACAACCAACTGGGGAAGCAAAGATGCCCCAATCACTATCGTTAAAGATGGTAAATCTTACAGCTTTAACAACACAACTGTTGCAAGTGGTGGAATTGTTCAGATTAGCGTAACCGACAGCAACAAAAACTTTACGGGCTCCGTTTCAAAAACTTTTGAAATCACCCCAAAACCTTTAACCACAGATGGCTTTACGATTGGAACAATTGCTAACATCGAGTATGATGGCACTTCACGTTCAACCGTAACAGTTTCTTTAACTGATAAAGTTATGGGTGCTTTAACCCAAGACACCGACTATGAAGTTTGCATCACCACACTTGAAATCCCAGAAACAGCAATAAGCGCAGTAAATGCTGGAGAGTATTATGCAGTAATTAAAGGAAAAGGCAATTATGATTCAAGCACAACACTAAGAACAAAATTCCAAATTACTCCAAAATCAGTGAATGGCCTTGACATTGCTCTTGACTCAGAAAAATTTGTTTACAATCAAAGTTCTCAAACCCCAACAATCACTGTTACCGACAAAACTTTGGCAACTAGGGCTGCGGTGCTTACATTGGACAAAGACTATACCATAACCTATTCAACCTCAAAGACTTCAAGCGGAGAAAATTATGTTGAAAAGCCAACAGATGCTGGCACATATTATGTTATTTTAACAGGAAAGGGCAACTACACAGGCACCACAAATTCAGATGAGATGGAATCTTTTGTGATTGACAAGTGTGACATTAAAGATTTTCTTGCTGAAATTACTGGTCTAACTTTCACAGGGCTTGCTCAAAATGTTGCAGACAGCACTGTAACAGTGTCAAAAACTGGTTTTACAAACCTTACTCCTCAAAACGACTTTAAAATCACTTCAATTGCTGACAGCAATGGCACTGCATTAGCGGGATTAACAGTTACCAAAGCAGGAACCTACACCGTTACCGTTTCGGGTAGTGGCACGAACTTTACTGGAACCACCAGAGCAACTCTTGTTGTTGCAAAAGGAAAAATCATAAATGTTGAAGTAACAGATTATGACACCACATTGGTTTACAACACACTTGACCGAAAAAATGACCAAACAACAAAAATCAACCTAAAAGTTTATGTTAAAAACAATTCTGAGCCAATAAGTTCTGAATTCTACACTGTTTCTTACAAGTTTGGTGGAACAGGAATTACTGGAACAGATGAAGTTGTTAACGTTGGCGACTACACCCTTCACGCAGTTATTGGTGGGGACAATGTTATTGAAAATGATGACACCCTTGGAAAAGTTGAATTTGAAATCACACCAGCAACAATCACAAGACTTCAACTTGAAGTTGCTGACCTGGAGAACAAAACACAAAAAAGTGCTGTTTCAAGCGGAAACACCGATGCTCTTTCGGTTGTGTTCAAAGATGCTGAATTTAATCCACAATTCTCAGTTTTTTCTGGAGCCCTAAAAGCCGACAGCGTTGCAAATGATTATTTCACAGTAACCCCAGCAACAAATCCAAAAGATGTTGGCACGACAACCTATACTGTAACCGCAAAAGCAGGAAGCAATGGCAAAGAAAACTATGTTGTGGCAGAAGGTGGGGTTAAAGCCGTTCTCACAATCACCGCAAGACCTCTTGGAAATGATGATTTAACATGGAATTCAAAGCCTGCATCAAAGCAATACACAGGAGCGCCACTTGAAACCGAATTTGAAATCAAGTGGACAAAAGGCACTGCTTCAAGTCTTGTTAAAGGAACTGACTATGATGTTAGCTACACAAACAACACAAACAAAGGCACTGCAGACATAACAATTTCCTTTAAGGGTAACTACAGTGGAGCAGCAACTTCAACCTTTGAAATCACTGCAAAACCACTTGCTGATGGCATGGCTGTGCTTTCTCAAGACAAATTTCAATTTACAGGAAAAGCAATCAAGCCAGCAAGCATGACCTATACTGAAGGTGGAACTTCAAAACCATATTTGACCGTTTCAGATTATCTTAAAATTAATAATGTGGACACCGCTGTTTTGGCGGAAACAGACTACAGCGTTTCTTACTGCCTTGCAACTTCTGATGGAAATGGTGGCTACACTTATGGTGATTTTCTTTTAGACGATGAACTTGTTAATGTTCTTGCAAACGCAAATGACCGCTATGCAATCAAAATTTCAGCAACTGAAAGCGGAAACTACAGTGGCACAATTTATGTTTACTATCAAATCACAAAAATTGACATGACAACTGTGTCAATCAAAATCTTAAATCCAGAAACAATCATCTACAAAGGCACTGCTTGGACTGATGATGTGACCTACACAATTATTGACAAAGAGGGCAATGCCCTTGATGCTGATGACTACGAAAAAACTTATGGCGAAAACATCAATGTAACCAAAAGTAGTGATGACAGCACAAGAGGCTCAATCGCATTCACCGGAAAAGGCAACTATGAAAACAGTCAAACTGTTTACTTTTCCATATTGCCAAAATCAATTGCGGGAATGACAGTTGAGGGCATTGTTGAGGCGGGTTACACCTACACAGGAGAAGGAATCACACCAACCTTTACCATAAAAGACCAAACAATCACCGAAGGAACTGACCACAAAACTCTTGTTAAGGGAACAGATTTTACGTTTTCTGACAGCGATTGGAAAAACAACACCAATGTTTCGTTTGATGAAAACGGAAATGTTGTTGCGGGCGCAAGCCTAACAATTCATGGATTGGGCAACTATGACAGCACAACAACAAAAACTATCACCTTTAAGATTCTTCAAAAAAGTCTTACTGACGAAGACATTGTTGTAACCAGTGGGGAAAACCTTTTCTACACTTTCACAGGTGACGTTATTTCACTTTCAGAGGCTCACAGAAAAACTCTTGTGAAATATCCAAATTATGCTCTAAACAACACCTATCTTCAAGAAAACACTGACTTTGTTGTGGAATATGATAGCACTCAAGACAGAATCAATGTTGCAAACAAAACAAAATATGGTGTTACAATCAAAGCAAAAGAAAAAGGCAACTTTGCGGGCAAAACTTCAACCTATTTCACAATCACATCAAAACAACTCACAAACGACATGATGAACCTTGAAACTGCTGACCAAACCTACACAGGAACGGAAATCAAACTTGTTCCATCAATCAGTTACAACTCAAAAACTTTTTCTGAAACCACGCAAAACTTTGCTGTAACTTACAGTTCTGACCTTGTGAACATTGGAACAGTAACTGTTACAATCACAGGAACTGATGACCAAAACTTTGCTGGCACGGTTTCAAAGGAATACAAAATTGTTGCAAAAACAATCACTGATTTCAGTGACTTTACTTTGACAATTGGTGATGCTGTTTGGGAAAATCTTTACAGCACCCCATATAACGCCAAAGAGCAAACACCAACAGTAAAACTTGTTGAAAACATCAGAAGCACCAAAGACTCTCCTTGGGTTCTTGACGAAAACACTGACTACACCCTTGCATATTCCAACAACAAAAACGCAGGAACAGCTACAATCACTGTTACCTTTAATGGAAACTACACGGGAACCCCAACGGCAAAATTCACAATCACTCAGGTTGACCTTAACCAAATCACAAACTCACAAAGTGTTGCAGACATCACCTACACAGCAAAAAATGACCACAAAAAGACAGACACAGATTTTGCATTTACTTTTAATGGCACTCAAGTTGAAAGCATTGAATACACTGCAAAATGGTTCAGAAACTATGGCAATGGCAAAACCGAACAAGCCGAAACCATCAACTTTAAAGATGTTGGAACAATCACACTTGAACTTACTTCAAAAGGTGTTAACTACACAAGTGGCACCACAAAAACAGTGTCTTACAACATTGTTCCTCGCTATATTGGTGAAGTGACTGTTACAATTGACCCAAGCGAAAGCCTTGTTTACACTGGCATGGCAATCACTCCAAACTTCACTGTAACTTACAATGATGAAACTTTAAGTTCAGAAAAGAGCAAAGACTTTTCTTATGAATTTACAGACAACACCAATGTTTATCTTGAAAGTGGCGTTGTTACGGCAAACGCAAAAATCACTTTGACTGGTCATGGAAACTACACCAGCACACTTTATAATAGCGAAACTCAAAAAGATGAGCAAAAAGACCTTGTTGTTAAATTCACAATTTTGCAAAAAGACATTTCAGTTAATGGCGACAGCACAATTTCAGCAAGCATTGCTTCTCAAGAATACACTGGAACCGCTCTTGACCCAGATGTTAAAGTAACCTACACAGTTACCTACAAAGGGCAAACAAAAGAAAACACTCTTGTGTCAGAATCTGACAATGCAAGCCAGTTTGACTTCACCGAAACCTACAAAAAAGATGGAAACAATGTTACGGCAGATAACCTTGTTGATGCTGGCACCTATGAAGTAACAATCACTGCTTCGGGGAACTACACAGGAACAATCACTCGCAACTTTGTTATTTTTGAGCGTTCACTTACAAAATCTTTTGTGGAATATGATGAGAGTAATGACTACACTTTCACTCGCAAGCAAATCACACCAACCTTCACACTTTTCTATGATGCAACAAGCGAAAAAACTACAAGCACAACCACACTTGTAAAAGACAAAGACTTCACCGTAACCTATGGCGAAAACATCAATGTAACTTATGATTCCGATGGCAAGGTTAGTGCCACAGCAACCATCACAGTTACTGGAAAAGGCAACTACAAAGACTCAAAAACCTTCAATTTTGCCATTCAGCCAAAAAACATCAGCGAAATTGAGGGTTCTAGCACAATAAGTGGTGCAGGTGCAATGACTTACAACGACATTGCTTCACGCACCTTTAACCGAGAGGCTTATTGTCCAGCAATTTCTGGTTCTTATGCAAACGAAGCGCTTGTTTTGGGCGAGAACAAAGATTTCACAGTAGAATACAAAGACAATCTTCATACAACCACAAACGCACGAGCAATTCTTTCTGGACACGGAAACTTCTGTGGAACAATCACCTTAACCTACACAATCACACCAGCCTACATAACAAGACTTTCGGTTGACTTTGTTGACCTTGATGGAACAACAAAATCAACTCAAGTGGTTGCTGGCGACGCAAATGTGTTTACCGACAAACTGTCCTTGACTTTCAAGAACAGTGCCTTTGCTTATGCTGTTCATGTTTGGTCGGGAAGTTATGACATCACCAATGGTGATTACGACGAAAGCACCAAAACAGGAACCAAAGGGGATAGCACTTATTACACCCTAACACTTTCTAACACCGACCTTTTGAATGTTGGAACAACCAACTTCAAAATCACACCAAAGGAAAATTCCGAAGGTTATGCAGACTATGTTTTTGAAACTGGAAAAAGTGCAGTTGCAATTTTTGAAATCACACAGCGAGAATTGACCAATGTAACTTTCCACAACATTGTGGACAAAGTTTACAACGGACAAAAACAAGAACACACCTTTGCAGATTCTGGTGATAATGTGGCCTACATTTCTTACAATCTTCCAACTTCTCCAGATGCAACCCAAACACGCCTTGTTTCTTCAGACTTCACATTAACCTATTCTGAAAACCAAAACGTTGCCTACAAAACCGAAAATGGCAAAAATGTTGTTGACAAAAAAGCAAAAATCAGCGTTGAATTCATTGGAAACTACAAAGGCTCGGCTGAATGCTACTTTGCAATCACTCCAAAAACACTAACCGATGACATGCTTAGTTTGTCTGGTTTTGAAACTGGCACAAGTTTTGAATATACTGGCGGAGAAAGAAAGCCAACAATTTTGGTGGCAGATCCAGCCACAGGCACTCAAATCATCACAAGTTCAGACTATGCTTTGGGAATTTTCACCAAGAGTGGCGAAACCTATGCCCAAACAAGCCCAATCAATGTAAACACCTACTATGTTGTTGTTGATGCAAACTCTTCCTACAAAAACTATGTTGGAAGAATTGAAAAAACCTTTACCATAACTCCTGTTGACATAACAAATGCAAGCAAGGTTACAATTGACTATCTTAACAAAGACACAATCATCTACAACGGTGCAAAATGGGAGCCTGAAATTTCAGTAACCTACAACAATGCGGCAACCGATGACCTCAAAACACTTGTTAAAGGAAATGACAAAGACTTCACCGTTGCTTATGGTGGCGAAAACATCAATGTTTATGGCACAAACACCTACACTGTTACAGGACATGGAAACTTTACTGGAACAATCACCAAAACCTTTGAAATCATTGCCCGAAGCATCACTGCAAGCGGAATTGAGTGGGCAGTTGACAAAACAGTGCAAGCAACTGACAGCAATGTTATTTCAAACACCTACATCTACACAAGTGGCGAAATCAAACCTTTGGTTAGTTTGACCGACACAGGTCTTGCAACTGGTGTTGCAAATCACACCCTTGTTTATGCAACTTCAAGCACCCCAACAAACACCGATGACCTTAAACTTGCTGTTTACAAAGACAACACAAACGCAACCACAACTGCAAGCATCACAATTGAAGGAAACGGCAACTATCAAGGAACTCGCACTCTAACCTTTACAATCAGTCCAAAAGACATCACAACCCTTCAAATTGGGGGAACAAAAGACGGCAATACCTATGGCTTTGCTTATCCTTTCACAGGAACAAATGTTGAGATTAGTGAAACTGACCTTAGCAAGCTTTTCTACTACAATTTTACAAAATCAGACACCGAAAGTTATTCTGAAAGCATAACTTATGGCTATTTGAAAAGCACCGACTTTGACCTTGGCTATGTTGATGACGCTCGCACAAATGTTGATAACAACAAAAAATATTACCTAAAAATTCAAGGAAAAGGCAACTTCACAGGAACAATTAACGCAAGCACTGACACAAAAATTTACTTCACAATCACTCCACAAGAATTAAGTAATGACATGATACAAGCAATTGCCGATGTAACCTACAACGGAAAAGCGCAAACACCAACCGCAACAGTTTTGTTTAACAACCTTGAATTCACAAAAAGTGATTTGAACTTTGAAGCAAAATACTTTGAAAATGTTAATGTTGCTTTTGAGGGTGACACAATCAAAGCGGGTGCTTATGTAACCCTTACTGGAGCAAACACCAAAAACTTTAGTGGAACAGCCACTGCTTACTTTAAGATTAACCCAAAAACAATCACAAGTTTTGCAGAATTTAAAACAGTTGTTGTGGGAACTTCAACCATGGCAAGCACCGAAATGGCAAAGGGAAGCGAGGGTAACCCAGCAATTTCTGGTTATGAACCAACTTACAATTCAGTTGCACAAACACCAGATGTTGTTCTTACTTTAAACGATGCCGATGAAACACAATACAAAGTTGGCACTCACTTTGGTCTTGTCTACAAAAACAACACCATTGTTGACCTTTCTGGAAACAACCCAGCAACAATCACAATCACTTTTGGCGGAACTGAAAACAAAAACTTTGTTGGAACGCTTTACACCACATTTAACATTTTGAAAGCAAATCTTGCTGGTGTAACCCACACAAATGTGGCAGACATTTTGTATGATGTGTCTGCGCACAAAGTTTTGCCAAGTGAATTTGGTTTGATCTTTGGTGGAAATGGTGTTGCGGGTGAAGAATACACCACAACTTTCTATCGTGAAAGCGCTGATGCTGATGTAACAACAATCACAATTGGTGAAAACACCACAAAAGTTAAAGCAACCGATGATTTCACCAGTGCTGGAACAATCTATCTTGTTTTGACAAGCACAAACAAAAACTTTGAGGGCACAAAACAAGACATTTCATATCGCATAAATCCAAAATCTATTGCTGACACAGTGTCAGTAAGCCTTTCTGTTGAAAATCAAACCTACACAAGAACAACCGAGGGCGTTCAAGTTCTTAAACCAGTGGTTACAATGACCTACAAAACCGAAAGTTTGGTTGAGGGAAAAGACTACACCGTAACCTATTGGAAAGGTGACACACAATATTTTGTTACAGGAAATCAAAATCTTTTGACCGATGCAGGAACCTACACCGTTAAACTTGTTGGAATTGGCAACTATGCAAGCACCGACAACACAAGTGAAGCAAATTCTGCTCGTGAAACATCCTACACAATCAAGCAAAGAGACATTAAAGAAGATGTTATCATCAAAAATGACATTGCTTCACAAGAATACAACAACAAAACACTTGTTCCAGTTGTTAACTTCACATATTGTGATTATCAACTAAACGCAGACAACACAATCCAAACTCCAGTTGAACTTAAGGTAACTTGTTATGCTTCAAATGGCACAGATGCAGTCACTCCAAAAGATGCAGGAACCTACACCATTAAAATTGTTGGTGATGGCAACTACACTGGCACAGTTACAAAAACATTTGAAATAACCAAAAAGAAAATTACAATTCAAAGCACACACATCACAGCAGATGCTGGACAAAACTACATCTACACAGGAAGTCAAATTGCTCCAACCTTTACTGCAAAATATTACACAGGTAGCACACTTTTGGAAACACTTGAAAAAGACAAGGACTTCACCGTAACCTATGGCGAAAACAAAGATGTTGTTTATGCTGGAAACAACCCAACCTATGCTGGAACAATCACTCTTGTTGGAATTGGCAACTACACAACCGAAAATGATGGTGCGGTTTACAAATTCATAATCTATCCAAAATCTTTGTCTAACACCGAAATGGAACAATCCGCAGAAAGTGAAAATGTGCTTGGATTCCTTGCTCGTGAGGCTCAAACAAGTCCAACCGCAAACGGCACAATTTCAGTAACTGAGCCAAAAAACAAGATTTATGACAGCCAAAACTACACTCCAGAACTTTTACCAATCTACACAGTTGGCAATTCAACCGAAAATCTTGCAAAAACAGATGATTACACCTTAAATTACTACTTTGCTGATGACACAACTTTTGAAAATGCAATAACTCCACAAAATGCAAGCACCTACACCGCAGTTGCACAAGGAAAGGGCAACTTCTGTGGACAAACAAGTTATAACTTTACAATCACACCAGCCCACATCACCGAACTTCAACTTGTTGTTGACAAAGGTGCAGTAACCGAAAAATCAAGCACAAAAACTTCAGTAGCCGAAAGTGGCAAAACAATCACAGTTCACAAAGTTGAACGAACCTTTAAAAACAGCGAATATTCTCGTGACTTTACTGTTGTTTCAAACACTGTGGCAAGTGTTCCAAGCAACTACTTCACAATCACCGCTTCTCGTAATGGTGAAGTGACCACTGACTTTACAAAAGTTGGCTTGATTACCTTTAACCTTGAAATCAACAAACTTAAATCTGATGGTCGTGAATTTGAAAACTACACATTTGAAGAAAACACAGGCGTTCGTGCTGAACTCACAATTGCGCAAAAAGTGTTTGTAAAAGATTCATCACTTCTTGAATGGACAAAAACAAGTGGCAATGAGCCAGATGCTGCTGAAACCTACACAGGTTCACAAATCACCAAAGATTTCAGCCTTTCATGGATTGATGAAACCTTGGGCGTAACCACCGCACAAACCCTTGCAAATGGAACAGACTATGATGTTACATATGCTAACAACACAAACGAAGGCACTGCAACCATAACAATCAACTTCAAGGGTAACTATGCTGGAAATGATTCAAGAACCTTTATAATTAACCCAAGAAAGATTGATGAAAGTTCCTTTAACATTTCAGCAATTCTTAAGTTGCTTGATGTGGAAATGACCAAACCAAACAATGTTTACACCACTGCCTTCACTGGCGATGCAATCAACCCAACACCAGTTGTAACCGACAACACAAGGCTTGTTGAGGGAACCACATCAGCAGTTGTTCTTACTCCAAACACTGACTATACTTTTGCTTACAGCCCAGTTAACCCAACAAATGTTGGAACCTACAGTGTTGTAATCACAGGAAAAGGCAACTATGCTAAAACAATCACAGTTGACTTTGTTATTGAAACCGTTTCAATTGCTCATGCAAGTTTTAATTGGGACAAAGACAACGACAACACCTTTACTGGTGCTGCAATCACACCAAACTTCACTTTAACCTTTAATGGAAAAACCTTGAAAGGTCGTGTGTTGCAATCTGGCGAAACAGCAAATTCAGTTACAGATGCTCAATATGACTTTGTTATGGTATATGCAAACAACACAAATGTTAAGCGTGAAAATGACAGCCCAACAGGAGCAGTTTTGCAAAACGCTTCTGTTACAATCACTGGTATAAACAACTTCAAAAAAGTTGATAATAACAATGCTTGGATTTCCGTAACAAAAGAATTCACAATTCTTCCTCGTGACATTTTCACTTCAAACATTAGTGACGGCAGGTCAAATAAAACCATTTACTATGACGGGAATGCTCATGACATTTCTTCTGATGTTACTTTAACAAACAGCGATTTGAAATCAACTGACAAAAAACTCACACAAAACACTGACTACACTGTTTCATATGATGACAACATCAATGCTGGAACTGTTACCATGACTTTCAAAGGTCAAGGAAACTTTGACACTGCAACAACCAAAGCTCACACCTTCACAATTTCACAATATAAATTGTCAAACGTAGACTTAATTGCGGGAATTAACAGTGCTGGTTACAACTATGACCACACAGCACACAACCCAGAACTAACAATCACAGCACAAAACAACAATCTTGTTGGAACCAACACTCGTGTTTTGGAAACTGCTGACCGCACAATAACTTACTATCGTGAAAGCACTTACACCACCGAAACCAACGACTTCACAAGTGCTGGAACAATTTATGTTCAAGTTTTGGGTGCGGGAAGGAACTATGCTGGAAGCATAACCACAAGTTATGTAATCTCTCCTGCAACTCTTTCAGAAATTGGCTTTACTGGAGATGTTAGTGGTGATTTCAGCAACACATCACATTTAAGTAATTTCGAAATCACACAAACCACTCAAATCACAACTTTTGATACAAACAAAATCAGGGGTGGGGCAGATGTTAAAATTCACCCAACAAGTCTAAAGGATGATGTTTATGTAAACTACTATCGCCAAAGCAACAGTGGAAAAACAGAAATCACAATTAACGAACAAGCCGTTAATGTTACCGAAACCACCGACTTCACAAGTGCTGGAATAATTTATGTTGTTGTAACTCCAAAATCAGCAAACTATGGTGGCATTGCAATAAAACCTTACACAATTAACCCAAAAGCAATTCAGGAAGGCGACTTCTCAATTAAATACTACTATGTTGCAGACAAAGTTACAGACAGTGACACCACAATAACAATTCCAACCGATGAAAATGGTCGTGAAATTCTTTATGATGCCAATGCTAAGTCTTTTGTGTATTCTGTTAATGATCAAAAAATAACACTTACTGATATGAATACTCTTTATGGCGAAAATGGTTATGCTGTTGTTCCTGGTGAATATTATGATGAAGCAAAAACCTTACAATATGTTAGAATTTACATGACCAACGGGCAAACCTATCAAGGTCGTCCACTTAAATCAGAAATTGTGTTCACTGGTGCAAGTAGCGAAGACAAACCAACCTTGAGTGTGGACACTGACTACACATATGAATGGAAAAAGACAGACTTTTCTGGGACAGAAACAACAGACTACACTGTTGTTGGAACTGTTACAATCACAATCACAGGAAAAGGCAACTACACAAGCACTGTGGGAAAAATCTTTAAGGTTGCTGCAGCCCCTCTTAATAAAGGTAGCATTATTCAAAACACATTAACAGTAACTTATCGTGGCACTGTGTTTGAGTGGGGAGACTTGTTCCCAGGTGATTCAGCAACTCAAACAGAACTTGCTCAATATTATAAAGATGGAACCCGCCTTGTTATTTATGACAGCAATAACAAAAAGTATCTTACTCCAAACAAAGATTTTATTATCTGCACAACAGCGTATTCAGATGACACAAAGGTAACCAACGTGGTAGATGGCGTGCCACAAAGTTATCTTTACAACATCAATGTTGGAACGGCTTATGTGTTCATTACAGGTGTAGATAAATCGGGTTATGAGGGAAACAAACTTTTGACCTTTAAAATTGAACCTTATAACATTGCAAATGACGACATTACAGTTACCGACAATGGAAGTTCGACAGAAAGGGTTTACACTGGCTCTAACATTACAATCAATGATAACATTGTTGTAACCGACACCAGAACCACGGTTAACAACACACTTGCTTCAAACAATTACACCTTAACCTACATCACCGACAAAGCTTTGGCAAACAACAACATCTTGGCAAGTGCAAATCAAACAACTTTGTTTAATGACAATGCAAACAGCGGCTTTGCAAAAATCACTGTAACTGGAGTTGGTAACTACACAGGAACCAAAGAAATTTACTTTGAAATTGCACAAAAATCTTTTGCCGACACCAATGTGGATGTGGAAGTTTCTCCAGAAGAATTTGTTTACAACTTAGAAGGCCAAAAACCAACCACAACCAAAGCAACCTACAACAAGATGGACCTTGTTCAAGGAATCGAAACTTTGAAAAACGACTTTACTCTTAAATTCTATCGTGAAAGCACCGATTCTGATGCAACAACAATCACAATTGGTGAAAACACCACAAAAGTTAAAGAAACCGAAGACTTCACAAATGTTGGAACAATCTATGTTCAGTTTGTTGGACATGGAAACTACAAAGATTTCCAATTTGCAAGTTACAAAATCACACCTGTTCAAATCAGAAACTTTGAAATTTTGGTTGGAACGGATGAGGATTCAGCAACATCAACAAGTGACTACAAAACAATTTATGACGGCGCAGAGCACAAAATTTTGGGCGTAACCGTTTATGATGTTAACGGAAATGTTGTTCATGTAAGTGGCTACAAATTCAAATTTAACACAGACAAAGATGGCACAACAACATCAATAACCAATGTTAAAGCACTCCCAAATTTTGAATTTACAAATGTAACTTTCAAAAGAACAATCGGAGTTTCACCAGCAAACAAAAACTTTGAATTGGCAACTGGTGTCACTGGCTATGACGCTGATGTAACCTATGAAATCATTGCAAAAGACATTAACACAGCAACAGTTAGCAAGATTGCTGACATCACCTATGACCGCAACAAACACAACCCAGAAAATGGAACTGACAAGGACTTCACAATAACCGACACAACTTTGGCAACAAAAATTGACTACTTGCTTGTAACAGGCACTGATGTAACCCTTAATTATGGCACTAGCGAAAACACCAACGTTGGAACTTACACCATAACCTTAACTGGAAAGGGTAACTATCAAGGCTCAAGAGATGTTAACTTTAACATTGTTGCTCGTGATATTTCAGAAAAGGGCATATTGCAAGACTATCACGCTTCCTACACCTTCACTGGAAGCACAATAAGTGTTACAAATAGCGATGCTAAAAACTATTTGAGTTACGACAGCACAAACCTTGTTTATGACACTGAATTCACAATTTCTTCTTATGATGACAACAAAAGAATCAATGTTGGAGTTGTGGCTGGTGAAGTTTTAACGGCAAAACAATATGTGTTCACCCTAAAAGGAACTGGCAACTTCACTGGAGAAACTAAGTCTTACTTTACAATCACACCAAAAGCATTTGATAGCACAACCTCATTAAGTGGCATTGAAGACAAAATCTATCAAGGCAAGGCATGGACACAAGATGTTAAAATAACCTTTAATGGAAAAACTTATTCACAAGACGCCTTGAACTTTAACGTTAGTTACAGCAAAGACACCATCAATGTTGGAACTTACACAGTAACAATCACAGGAAGTGATTCTCAAAACTTTAGCGAAACATTAACACAAGATTTTGAAATCAAGCCATATGATGTAACAGGACAAGATGTTAGCACATTGTTTGAACGTGCGATTGGCGAAGATGCTACCGCTTGGAAAAATGTTTATGTCACAAGCTACACCGCCGAAGAACGCACTCCAGCAATTGCAATTAAGTCAAAATGGGCTGACGAAAGCATTTTGGCTTGTGGAACAGCCGAAGACAAAAAAGACTTTACCGTAACTTATGACAAAAACATAAAAGTAACAACAAGTGCGGAAATCATTGTGTCTTTCCACAAAAACTACACTGGAACTGCAACATTCACTTTTGAAATCACACAAGCAAGTTTCCAAGACACAACCCTTTTCGAAACTTCAACAATTGAAAACATCACTTATGACTGGGAAGCACACAAAGAATTCCCAACTTCAATCACCTTTAATGACAAAGCAGTTGATGCGAGTGAATATGAGGTTGTTTACTATCGTAACTACGCTGGAAGTGAAGTTGAGGGCATCTTAACCCCAGATATTACTTCAACAGTAACCAATGACTTCGCAAACGCTGGAACAATCACAGTGTTCTTGAAATCAAAGGGCATAAACTTTAAGAAAGACACCGCAAGGGCAGTTAGTTACACCATTCTTCAAAAGAACATCAACGCACAAGATGTTACAATTGCTTGGGACAGTTCTGACAAAGTTTACACAGGAAGTGCAATTAACCCAACATTTACTTTGACTTATCTTGGCAAAAACCTTTCAGAAGATGATGATTTTGAAGTTGTTTATGGCGAAAACACAAATGTTGCTTACAACAATGATGGAACCTACATGGCAAAAGCCTATTTGCAAATCAAAGGAAAAGGCAACTTTGAAAGTGGCACAAACACCTTCTATGATGCAAGTCTTAACTTTAAGGCAGAAAATGCGGCTCAATACAGAACTCACTACTTCAAAATCACACCAAAAGACATAAATGAAATCACACTTGCTTCTTCAACCTTGGCTGATGTGAATTTTAGTGGCGCAGAACAAAAACCAACTGTTGTTTTGACTTACAACACTGAAACACTTAATGTTAGTGAAACTGAAATTTTAAGCGGAGTTGTTGTTACTTACACAAACAACACAAATGTTAGCCGTGCAGGAAACACCCTTGATGGCGAAGTTATTGCTGGGGCAACAATAACAATGGTTGGAAAGGGTAACTTTAAGGGCACAAGAACTGAAAACTTCAAAATCAATCCTCTTAACCTTGAAAACAACACAACCATTGCTTGGACAGATGACAAAACACAATATGTTTACACTGGAAGTGAAATCACTCCAGACTTTGGAAATCTTGTTGCTCTTAAACACACTTTGACCTACAAAGGTGGAACCATACTTTTTGATGGAACATCTTATGATTATAATGGTGACACCTTTGCAACTCCAACCGACTTTAAGTTTGCTTATTCAAACAACAAAACAGTTAGTCGTGAAAGTGGCAGTCTTACAGGAACTGTTATTGAGGACGCTGTTCTTACGGTTGACGGACTTGGAAACTACACTGGCACAGTTACCTTTAACTTTGCAGTAACTCCAAGACCAATTGGCGATGCTTTGGTTTCTAACATTGATGACCAAACCTATGTTAGAGCAAACATTACTCCGGGAATTGATGCAACCTTTAACAACATGACTCTTGTTGATAACACCGACTATACCTTAACCTACATCACCGATGGCGCACAAAAAGGCAACAACATCAATGTTGGAACTGCACAAATCACAGTTAATGGAATTGGCAACTATGGCGAAAGCACTGTTGTAACCTTTAACATTGTTTCGGCAACCCTTGACCGAATTGTTATTCAAACAACCAATGAATTGGGGGCTGGGCAAACTTCAACAAACACTGTTGCTGAAAACCTAATTAAAGATGTTTTGAAAATTGACTACAAACACCAAGCATTTGACATTACAAAAACCGTTCAAACTAAAGTTGGGGAAGGCACTGTTGATGTTGATGCAAACTACTTTGACATCACTGCTTATCGTAACTATGGCACCGACAGTCAGAAAAGCACAACAGACTTTACAAACGCTGGAACAATCACTTTTGTTGTAATAGCAAAAGCTTTTAAGGACAACATGAACTATGTTGTTCCAGAGGGCAAAACCCTTGTTGCAGAATTCACAATCAACAAACTTGACCTTACAAACAGGGCAGTTTGGAGCGGAATTGATGCAACAGGCTACACCTACACAGGCTTTGACATTAAGCCAACCTTTGAATTAACCTATAAAATTAACTCAAACAATGTAACTTTGAACGAAGATGCGTTTGAGGGCGAAAATGTTGTTGACTACACCACAGCATACTCTCATAATGTCAACATATATGACGAAACCCCAACAATCTCGGTTGAATTTACAGGAAACTACACAGGAAGTGTTAGCCAAAACTTCAAAATTACACCAAAATCACTTAAAGGTGATGACATTAAACTTGCTTTGGACAAAGAAGTTTTTGACTACAACTCTGTTGCAAAAAAACCAACGCCAACACTAACCGACACTTCAAGAAATGACACAAAACTTACAAATGGCGAAGCAGCTGAAAACACCACCGACTTTACATTTGCTTACTTCACAAAAACAACTGCTGATGGGGTTGACACCTACACCAAAATTGAAAACCCAATCAATGCGGGAACCTATTTTGT
>CAVEAP010000005.1:8117-19786 GCA_963613725.1 Mediterraneibacter torques | reverse complement strand
ATTAAAAAGTTCTTGGTGACGATAAATGTTTTGCACATCGTTTTGCAAAAACGCCAATATCTTTTGTCCATCAAAATTTTTTGAAAGCACATTTTCAAAAAACAAATTTGAATCTATTGGGCAAAGTGAGGCAACAACAACCTTTGCCCCAGTTTGTTTTAATAATTTTAGGGATTGAGCCAGCATATCCTCAAAATCTTTTAAGTTAGTTTTTGATTGATGGCAAAAATTTGGATTTTTTTGAACTTGAGCCCAATCATAATCAGCATCATTTCCACCAAGAGCCAAAACAACAATTTCATTTTCATGATTTGTTTTTGCATATTTTTCAATTATTCCCCGTTCAAAAACTTTTTGCAAAGTTTGCCCAAATTTTGAATTGTTTTCAATGTCAAAGCCAAATTGCTCTTGCAAAATTGAAACAGCATTTGTTTTTAGATTTTGTGGTTTGTTTCCTTCAAGAAACACCCCTTTTGAAATTGAATCACCAAAAATTGTAATTTTTTGCAACATAATGCTTTTACCTCCTTATGCTAGACAAATTATATGAATTTAAGATGTGTTTTTCAAGAGAATTTATGCATTTTGTTTTCTACAATTTAAACATACAAAAGTAGAATTAAATTTGATGTTCTACCAGCATTATTTTAACTCTACCAATAGTAGAATTTTTAATTCTTGTAAAATTATTTTTGTTATTTTTAAAAAAATGTTTAAATTTAGTTGCTTTTTTGTTGAGTTTTATGGTATCATTATATCTATGGAAATAAATGAAGTAATAGCAAAAAACTTAATTGCTTACAGAAAACAAAAAGGGCTTACACAAGCCGAACTTGCCGAAACAATCAATTATTCTGATAAATCTATTTCAAAATGGGAGCGTGGAGAATGCCTTCCAGATGTTGCCATATTAAAACAACTTGCCGATTTTTATGGCATTACTATCAATGATTTTTTAACAGAAAGTGGTGATGTAAAGGTTGCCAAACAAAAAAGGAAATTCTTACGCAAAAAAATTATAGTGCCACTTTTGTCGATTGGTGTTGTTTGGCTTGTTACAATCATTGCATTTGTTTGTCTTTCGATTTTTGCTACCGCCATAGACCGCAAATGGCTTTGGCTTTTGTTTGTTTATGCCGTGCCTGTTAGTGCAATTGTTGCCATTGTTTTTGCTTCAATTTGGAAAGAAAAAATCACAAATTTTGTAGCAATCACCACTCTAATTTGGACAATAACTGCCAGCGTGTTTTTAAGTGTAACTTATGTCCCTAACCTTTGGAGTTTGTTTTTGATTCCAGCCGTTTTGCAAGTTTTGCTTATTTGGTGGTTTTGGCTTAAAGCAGATTTTAAAGAAAAATTTAAATTTAATACCCAAAACAAAAAACAAAAGCGTGATGAAAAAAAATCCGATAAAAATGTTAGTATTGAAGAAAACAAAAACTAAACAAAAAACATATTGACAAAAAATTTCAATATGTTTTTTTGTTTTTTATCACGCTTCAACACCCCCCTCTTATTTTTGTTTGTAAAATGAGATTTTTGTTGTCATCTTAGCAAAGCAACAAGGTCAAACATTCTGTCACAAAACAAAAAAGAACACTCAAACGAGCGTTCTCATTTTTTGTCGTGCCCAGCAACCAAAAATTTGGGGGCAAATTAAAAAACTGATAGGCACGAGGGGTTGGGGTTCTTTTTTGTTGAAGTGAGGTTGTTAGTTGTTGTCAATACCGAAGCGGAATGTTAGCAAAGCCCTTGTGTATCTAGGGCGATTAATTACGCTCTTGGACTATTCCATGTTGGGACATGAGGTTGTTTTTCGCATGCTGTTCGTTGCCCACGGACACGATGTGTCCAGATATGCTTTGGTGCGTGCCATTCGGCACTTAGTTCGGTATGACAATAACTTTGTGATTCTTTCGTGGTTAAGAATAAGGAAAAGTTAAATTAGGAAAATTCAAAATGTGGAATGAATTATGTTTTTATTTTAGATTTGAGAATAGAAAACAACATAGAACACAAAAAACTTTAATTTCAAAACAAAAAAGTGTTACCTTTTTGTAACACTTTTTTTTAAATTTGAATAACCAAAAAAATTTTATGATTATTTGCGATTACGTTTTCTTGCGGCTTCTCTTTTCTTTTTGCGTTGAACGCTTGGTTTTTCATAAGCCTCTTTTTTACGAAGGTCGCCAATGATACCATCTTTTTGGCATTTACGCTTAAAACGCTTTAATGCACTGTCGATGCTTTCATCTTTTCCAACTACAACCATTGTCATTTGTTTCTCACCACCTTCTTGTTAAGTATTGTTATTATATTAACATAAAAATTTGTTTATGTCAACATATTTAAGTCAAATTTTTGTTGATTTGTCAAACATTTTTTAGTAAATTTTTTAATTTTTTGATTTTTTGATTTTTAGCAAAAAATTGGGGTTTTGAGTGAAAAATAGGATTTGTTTGCTAAAACTCTGAATTTTCAAACAATTTTTGCTCTTCAATTTTTTCTTTTACTATTTTTAGTGCTTTTTTCTCTAGTCTTGATATATAAGACCTTGAAATTCCTAATTTTTTTGCAACTTCTTTTTGCGTGTAGGCAACAGTTCCACCAATCCCATAGCGCATTACAAGAATTTTGTATTCCCTTGATGTTAAGTTGTTTTGAATGAGGTTTATGATTTTTTCGGTTAAAATGTTTGATTCCACTTGCTCCATAACATCTGGTTCGAGGTCGGAAACAACATCTGCAAGCATTACTTCACTGTCATCACCTTCCCCTCCCAAATTTTCCTCTAAAGACAATGTGCCTTGATGTTTTTTTTGTGCTCGAAAAAGCATTAAAATTTCATTTTCAATACATCTAGCGGCATAGGTTGAAAGTTGTGTTCCTTTATCGGCAGAAAAAGAATTTATTGCCTTAATGAGCCCAATTGCTCCAACAGAAATCAAATCATCAGCATCTTTTGTGCTGTTGCTGTATTTTTTTACAATGTGAGCAACCAGTCTTAAGTTGTGGTTTATCAAAATTTTCTTTGCATTTTCATCACCATTTTTGTATTTTTGAAGTTGTTCCTTTTCTTCTTCGGGCGACAACGGTTTTGGAAAATGTGATACATTGTCAACATAGGAAGAAAATAACATTATTTTGTTCATAAAAGTAACAAAACTTTCAATTATCATAACCCCTCCACAGATAATAAATAACATATGAAAAGAAATTTTTTTTGTTGCTTGTCCAAAATTTTTTTCTTAAAAAAGCCAAAACTCACCACACAAAAAGGTTTAACTCCCTGCAATTTAGGTAATAATAGAAGACAAAAGGAAATAAATTTAAGTAAAAATTTTGTTTTTTTTGAATTTCTTTTTAATTTTCACAAATTTTGTTTTTTATTTTTGCTTTATGTTAAAGGATATTTTAAGAATTTTTTAAAAATACACTTAAAAATTCTTGCTTTTATTTTGATTTTATATTATAATATACTTATATTTTCTAAAAGGTGATTTACAATGATAAAAATTAAAAAACTAGCAACAAAAATTTTTTTGAGCATTTTGTTGATACTTGCATTTTTTACAGCACAAAATTTTTTGTTATTTAACAATATGAAAGTTTTTTCAAATGAAATTGTGCAAACAACAAATACTGTGAATTTGATAAACTCAAACGATGACTCAAATCAAGAAGACCTTAGTTCAAACGTAAGTAATAACAACTTTACGGGAATATCAACGGGTTACTCGGACATCACATCTTCAAACTATACTGGAAATACCGACATAAAAACTCCAAACAGTTGGACCAAAATTGGCACTGTTGATAAAACAACTGACAAAAATAGTCTTTATGTTGGTGTTGTTGATGTGTCTAACACAGCATTTACAAATGAAAAAAAAGAAAATTTTGGACTTGACGCCGATGTTAACCCTTATCTTCAAAATATGGTAAATGACTCAAAGGTTTTAATGATAAACTCGAAAAGCCAAGAAAAATTGTTCGGCTATTCAAGCAGTTCAATTTCACTTGATGCAAACAGTTTTTATGCAATGTCAGTGAATGTTTATACTGGCTCATCAAACCCCACAGTAAGTGTTGCACTTGCTGGTGATGATTTTAACGGACAAGCCGAAACAATAATTTCTGACGAAATTCAAACAAACAAAAATTGGGGAACAGCAACATTTTGGATTGCAACAAGTCAAACAAAAAAATCAACTGCAACCTTAAATCTTTACCTTGGCAAACCAACTTGGCAAAGTGGAAGCACTTCGGCTCTTTCTTCTGGATATGTTTTCTTTGATAATGTTAAACTTTTAAAAGTGTCAAAAAACTACTTTGATTCAGCGAGTAAAAAATCTGATTTGACAACATATAATTACAAATCAGTTGTTGACCTTCGCTATGATGACATAACCGAAAACGATGGTTTTGTTGTAGATGGCAACATCACAAATGCTGAAAATTGGGAAATTAGTCAATCAAGTAACAGCATGGTGAAATTTGTTAGTGCAAATGCAGACATAAACCAAATTGATGCCCCACTTACCAACGCAAGAACCAATGATTCAACTGTTGCAATGATGTATGTTGAAAAAAATACCACAGCAACAGGAACAATCACTTCAAAACCAATAACAATTAAGAAACAACAAATCTACAGAATCAGTTTTTGGGCAAAAACCAACGCAAGTTCATTTAAGGCAAGCATTGAACCAACCGACAAAGTTAATGGCACCAGTTATAGTGCAGTAAGCATTTCAACAGCTTCAACAACAACACAAAAAACAACAAATAATTGGAACGAATATGCATTCTTCGTTAAGGGAAATTCTTTGTTTGACGCCAAAGTTAAATTGACACTTGGACTAAGTTCAACAAACCCAACAACTGCCCAATATGTTTTCTTTGATGATATAACTTCACAAAAAATAACTTCAAGCAGTTTGACTGATGCTTCAAGTGCTGGAATCACAAATTCAACACTAGACTTAAATCCATCAGATAGTCTTACAATCAAAAATGGCTACTTTAACACCGCTAGCGAAATTGATGTAACAAACACTTACCCACTCACCCCAAGTAATTGGACATTAACAACAGAATCTTTAAATTCAACCAAAAATTTCAGCGGAATTGTAAACCTTGAAAAAGAAGTTTTTGAAGCAAACAAGAGTAATTTTGGCTCCCCAACAAGACCAAATTCTTCAATTTATAGTGAAAATTCTAACAACAATGTTTTGATGATGGCAAACACATCTGCAGACGCTCAACTTTACACCTCAGACAGTTCAATTTCAGCAAGTGCAAACACAAGTTATGTTTTGAGGATTAACATTTGCACAGACATTAGCAACCAAACAACCGCTGGAGCAAACATTTATATTAAAAACAGTGATGATGTTGTTATTACTCAAATGCTAGACATTCAAACAAATGGTAAATGGACAACCTATTCAATTTATTTTGGAAACTGTGCAACCGCTCAAACACTTACATTGTCAATTGGATTTGGAAGAGAGGCAAAACAAGTTAAAGGATTTGCTTATTTTGATGACATAACTTGGGACAGCACAACCGAAACACTTTCTGACATTTCAGAAAATGGCACAACACAAGTTGTAAATCTTAGCAAAACACAAGAAAACACTGAATCAACAGTTTACTCAGATGATTTTTCGGGATATGATAAAACAATTAGTGGGCAAATTTCGACTCCATATTATTGGAAAGGTGCAGTAAAAGATGTTACTGAGGAAGAAGCTACCCCACTTGACACAACTGAAATTGTTGCTGGAATTGTGAACGGACAAAACATTAATAAAGTGCTTTCAAACAAAACCATTGCAACAAATCCAAACAAAAATGCTTTGATGATTTATTCTCCAACAAAAACTTACTACTACTTTACAAACAATCTTAGTTTTTCTTTGTCAGCAAATTCATACTATCGCATTACATTAAATGTAAAAACAATTGCTCTTGAAAATGAAGAAGTTTTTGCAAGTGTTGTTTTGAAAAATGTTGACAAATCATTTAGTAAAATTGACACAAACGGAAAGTTTAGTCCAATTGATGATGATTGGTTTGAATACACAATTTACATTAACCCAACCGAAACACTTAACCTTGTTATGAGTCTTGGGCTTGGAAATGATGATGAATTTTCAAGTGGCTATGCTTTCTTTGAAGATTTGCAAATTGTGAAATTAAGTGAAGAACAATTTGCTGTTGACATGGAAGCCGACCAAGCAGACACAACCAAAGTTGAAAGAGTTATTAGTGTTGTAAACACAAGTGAAGAAGAGGATTCTGGAACAACAACAAGAACTTATTCAGAATCACTTGCTTGGCTCGCAATTCCAACTGTTATTATTGCAATAGGAATTATTGTTGCTCTTGTTGGATTTAGCATTAAAAAATATGTTGCAAAAAGACCTGTTAGAGTTAAAGTCGAAAATTCATATGACCGCTCTGCTACCATTCTTCAAGACCTTGACCACAAAAACTACAAAACTTCAGTAAATCACAAATTAAAACTTTTGCATGATGAACTTGAACAAACAGAAAAATATCTTGAAGAAGAAAAAGCTGAACATCAAAAACAAGTTGATGCCTTTGAAACAGCAAAAGAAATTGCCGAACAAGATAACAGCATTCAACTTGAAAATCCTAACAAGAAAAATTCTGATTATCAAGAAAGAATTAGCAAACTTGAAAAGAACATTGCTTCCATAAAGGTTGACATCAACATTCTTGAAAAAGAACAAGAACGAATTAAAAAACAAGAAATAAGACGACACACAAATGACCTTAAAGGCAACAAAATAACAAAGCGTAAATAATAAAAAAAAACATGTTAGAATTCTAATATGTTTTTTTTACTTCAAAAAATTTTCAATTTTTAACACTAAAACAAGATTTTAACCAAACATCTGCATGATGATAAAATATGTTGATTTTGCGTTTTTTAAATTTTTTTTAATTAAAATGGAAACAAAAATAACTTGTTTGATAAAGCTTAACAAACACATTGTGATATTGTATGTAATTATAGGTTTGTTTTTCAAATTAACATATGTTTGATAAGGCTATGTTTTGTTGTGCAATTTAAAAACAACTAAGCTGATTTTTAGCAAACAACACAAAATGGCTTAAAAGGTAAAAAATATAATTTTTTTATGAGTTTGTGCAACAATTTTAGATTAAACAACAAAATATATTTAAAAAGAATACAAAAAAAGATATGATAAATCATATCTTCTTTTTTTTTGTTATTAAACTTCAAGTTTGTCTTTCTTGTTGTTGTCTTTTTTATCATCTTTTTTGTCTGCGTCAGTTTTAATTTTTGCTTTTGATTTTGTTGGTTTTGCAAACAAGAAGATAACTACTCCCAAAACAACCAAAACGGCAATAATCAAAACGGTTCCCCAAACGGTTGTTGATGTTGTGCTTTCGCTACTTTCCTTTTTGATTGTAAAACTTACAGTTTTTGTGTCAGCGGCGGTTCCTGATGAATCTTTAACATTGAAACTAACAACATATTCACCATAAGAGTCTGCTGTAAAACTTAAGGTTGAATCATCAAGAGTTGTATCTGAAACGGTTTCACCAGCACAGGTAACTGAGTAAGTAAAGTTACTGCTTTTGTAAGTAAGATCTTTTGTAATTGAAAGTTTTGAAAGATCAAGAGAAACAGTTGAGCCTTTTTTGTAATTTTGTTCATCAACATATTTTTGAAGTTCTGTTGCGTCAATTACTGGAGCGCTAACATCACCAACAGAAATTGTGTAGGTAAGAGATTCATTTTCTTCCCCACTCAACACTGTTGCTGAATTTCCTTTGCTGTCTTTTGAAGAATAAGTTACTTCAATAACTCCAGATTTTGTTGCTTCAACATAGCCATAATATCCTGGTTTTGTTGTGTCTTGGGTTATGGTAAGGTTTGATGAATCAGCTTTGTATTTTGCTGTAATTGTAACATCACAATATTCACCTGAAGCATAGTCTTTTGCAGTAGCATTTGGGATGTAAACGACTGTGCCACCCTTTTTCTCATCATAGGTTTGTGTTGTGATTTTTTTAGCATTAAGAGTTACAATTGGACCTTTTGTGTCTGAAACACTAAATGTAACACTTGTTGGATTTTCATTAAATTGACCACTTTCACTCACTGCCCAATAAGTAAGTGTGACACTCCCTTCTTGACCAGCACGAATAGTTGTTTTAAGGTCTTGGGCATCATCAAAACTTGCAACGTTTCCTTCAATCAAACAAAGAATTGAACCTTTAATTGTGTAGTTGGCGTGTTCATAAACAATGCCGGTGTCTAGATCAGTGTAGTTATTTCCTTGCACAAATGCTTCAATCATTTCTGTAACCTTTGCTTCTGTGTTAGGAACATTTGTGATAATGTTTGAATAAAAACTTGAGTTAACTTCATCACCATTGATTGTTACGGCAATGTTTGAAATGTCAATCTCATCACCATATTCATAACTTGAAGCAAATGCTTTAACATTTATGATTGGAATTTCTTTTCCTACAACTGTAAAAGTAAAACTTTTTGTTGCTTTGTTTCCTGAAAAGTCTTTTGCTTCATAAACAACGAAGTAAGTTCCAACTTTTGAGGCTGTGAAACTTTGTCCACCAATAGTAATGGTTTCTTTTTCACCTTTCTTTAGCCATGTTTGTGTTGCAAGTTCTTTGCCATTACAAAAAACTTTTGCTGAAACACTAAAACTACTATCGTCATAAAATGCAAGAAATGGAAGATTTAATTCTGTTCCTGCTTGAATTTCGTTCAATTTCAAACCATTCCAACTGCTGTCAAAAATAATGTTTGATTTAACTTCTGGAGCTTTTTGGCCTGAAGTGATGTCTTGAACATTGATTGTTTGTGAAATTGTCTTTGATGCTTCTAAATCATCGGTTGCAGTTGCGATGATTGTTACTTGTTTGTTTGAAAATTTAGAATCAGACAAATCAAGATAGTAATAACCATCACTGTGAAGAAGAATTACTGTTTCATCATTACCACCAATTGAATATTTTACTTCAACTGTTGGTCTTGCATCAGCGGTGGTTGAAGAATCACTGGCAAGAGTGCTTGATGCTGAAACGGTAAATTTTAAGGTTGTTCCTTTTTTTACATTGTTGTTAACACCATCAATTGTAAGCTTTGAAATGTTTGTTGTTGGCTTTGATTCAACAACTTTAACTGTGTAGGTGTTGTCGAACAAAGAGTTGTTGTTGGCATCATTAACAGAATATTTAATTTTGTAGTCAACAGCATATTTAAACTCAAAATCTTTAAGATTGACATTTGTTGTTGGATTTTCTGGATCTAAGTGTCTGTTAGCTGTTCCCTCTGTTTTAGATGTGCTTGAAGAAAAATTCATTGTTGTTTCACTTGTTTTACCCGTCTCAGTGTAAGAAACTTTGATTTGATAAGTCAATTTGGTCAAACTGTCGTTTCCATATGCTTTGTCATAACCAAATATTGCTGGAAAATCAAACTTGTAGCCAGTGTAAACATATGAAGGAATTTTGCTTTCAGCAGTTTGAAGAACTTCCTCTTCTAGGTCTTTAACTAATTTTTCATAGTTTGCTTTGGTTGTAGTTTCATCTTCCCCAGCATAAGCGTCAACAATGTAGGCTTGTCCACTTGCTTTTGTTTTTTGGGCTGTGATAGCATTTGAATTGCTTGATTGTCTTGCAGTGTTTCCAAAAAAGTCTTGAACAACATAGGTTACGGTATATTTTCCAGCCACTGTTGGTGTGAATTTAAAGTTGTTAAGGTCTGCACAATAAGTGTAACCCTCTGTGTCTTTTTTGCTTTCATCGTTTGTGTAGATTGTGGCTTTGTCAGAAGTAGATGATGGCACACATTGAAGGTAAATAAGTGTGTAAACATCAACATCGGCATTACTTGCCTTTGTGTTTACAACCGCTGGTTGTGGAAGTTCAGACTCAACATAAAGAGCCATTGATGTTGGAAGAGTTTTTGAGTTTTTCCAACCACTGATTTGAAGTTGTGTTGCAATTGTTTCTTTTGTCAAAACAAAGGTAAATTCTTGAGTTTTTGTTTGAACATTGCTGTCTTCATAAGTGTAGATAACTGTGTAAGTTCCAACTTTGTTGCCCTCTTTTGCAGTCCAAACACCACTTGTAATTTGGTCTGAAATATCTGTTTGGTCAGGATCTTTCATCTCAACAGTCAACTTTCCATCTGTGGGAAGCTCTTCTCCATCAGCATTTTTAACTGTTGGCATTGGAAGGTTGATTTTTGTGAATTCATTATTTGTCTTTAAGTTAATTTTTGCTGGAATAATTTTTGTTGTGTTGATATCCCAATCAAAAACCACTTGGGAAGGGGCAAGACTAATTTTCACAACACTTTCTGTTTTAACTTTATTTAATGCTGTTAAAGTGTAAGTTACAAGGTAGTCAGTAACCCCATTTTGAAATTTAAGTTTTGGTGTAGTAGCGGTATTCCATCCTACCTCCACTGAATCTTTTGCACTGTTGGCAGTAACTGCGGTAACCTTTAGTTCTCCTGAGGCAAAAGTTGCCGTTGGCAAAACCACATAATTATCGGCGCCAACGGTGTATTTATCAAGTACATTTGTAAGTTGTAAGGTTTCCCCAACATTGTTTTCTTTGGCTTGAGTTGTTGCAAAAACGCTTTGTGGCAAACCAAAAGCGGCTGCAATCATCAAAACGAAAGCAACAAGCATCATTCCCACTGAAAATCTTTTAATTGTTTTAGTTTCCATTTATGTCTCCTTGTTCGTTAGTTATAACGATATTTATTTTACATTAAATTCTAGAGTTTGTCAACAAAATATCAACAAAATTTTCTAAGTTTATCCAAAAATTTTCATTTTTACACAAACATTTTGAGATTTAATGAAAAAATTATGCTGTCTTATTTTGTCTTTTTTTGAAAAAAACAAAAAACGCAGATTTTTCTGCGTCTTTTTTGTATGTTTTTTGATTGTTGTTTATTTTTAAAAACCGCAACCACATTGTGTGTTTTGGCTTTTTTTGTTAAAACAACAACAGAAGAACAATAGTAAAATCAATATTGTGCAAAGATCTAAACCACAGTTTAAAATTCCACAGTTAAGAAGAACATAAATGATTACAAGAATTGTAAGCACATCACAACTTGAGTTTTTTGCTTTGCCACATCCACAATTGTCCATTCCTCCAAAAAGTTTTCCAAACATCTTTTGAACCTCCTTAGATTTGTGTGTGTGATTATGTAGACTTTGTCATTTGTGTTTTTTGTTTTTTATCCCACATAGTCATAGTATTGTTTATGTTCAAAAAATGTGCGTAATATTAAAAATTTTTTAAACTTTTTTTGTTTCACACTCCCCTGTTGTTGGGTTTATTAGCACTGTTATGTTTTGACCATCCTCTCCCAAAAACATGACAAGCCAAAATTTGTCTGAGACATTTTGGTTTATGTCAGCAACAATTTTTAGGTGAATTTCAAAATTTTGTTTTGAGGAAAATTCTTGCACCTCGTTTTTCACTTGTTCCAAAGCAATTTTTAAAGCATTTTGACTGGTGATATTAAAATTTTTGCTAACACATTCAAGTGTTGCTTTTTCAGTTTTTCCTCCATCGGTAATTGAAATAACAATTGTGGCATTGCTGTCAAC
>CAVEAP010000005.1:0-8107 GCA_963613725.1 Mediterraneibacter torques | reverse complement strand
GCTGTCAACCATTTTGTTAATGTCGCTTGCATAGGTGTCATCAAAAGGGCTTTGCTCAAATTCACCTGAAAATTTTTGATTGTTAACATTTAGTTCATAAGCAAGTTTTTGTGTTGCTTCGTGTTTTTTGGGGGAAATTGTTATTATGCCAAACTCAACACTTTTGTTTGGAATTCCATCTAGAGCATACGGCGACTCTCTTGTCCCCGAAGAAAATGACACATAGAAACTGTCAGATTCACCCCAAAAATAATTTTGTCGGTCATCGGAAATGTGTTTTTGACATTCTGAAAGCAAATTGTTTGAACAACCACCGAAAGCAAACAAAAAACAAAAACAAAAGCTTAACAACAAAAAAGCAAATTTTTTCATGATATACCTTCTTTTACTTAAAATATATGCATGAAATTTTTTGTTTAGAACAAAAAATGAGATTTTTTAAATCTCATCTAGTTTTTCAACCCGTTTGGTGTGTCTTCCACCCTCAAACTTGGTGTTTAAAAAGGTTTTTATGATTGCTTTTCGCTTGTGGCAACAACCCCCGGCCCCCAAAACCAAAACATTTGCATCGTTGTGTTCTCGTGAAAGTTTTGCATCTTTTGGACTTCGGCACAAGGCAGCACGAATTCCTTTGTGTCGGTTTGCACCAATGGACATGCCAATTCCTGTTCGGCAAATCAAAATTCCAACAGATTGTGGGTCTTTTAGAACATTTTCAGCCAAAATGTGAGCATAGTCAGGATAATCAACACTATCGGTGTTGTTTGTTCCCAAATCTTTAAATTCTAATTGATGCTTTTCAAAAAGTGAAATTATTTTTAATTTTGTTAAATAACCAGCATGGTCACTTGCAATATAAATCATTATTTGTCCTCTTTTTGTTTGTATTCAACCTTTTTTCCATTTTTAAAACAGCACAATGGATATCTTTCTTTTCTTGGTTCAAGTTCAATGATTTTGTTCTCAGAAAGTGCTATCATGCTTTTTGGATAATCTGTTTTGGAACTTTCGCAAACAACTTCAGTTCTTATGCTTTGAATGTAACAAGTGAAGCCGATTGCAAAAATAATAATCATTACGGCAACTATTGACAAAATAATATATGCACTAATCATCTTATAATATCCCCTTTTGTTGTTTTTAGAATTGGAAATCTTGGTTCTAATTGGCTGTATTTGTCAAAAGCAAGACATTCAGGCTCATATCTAACGCCATTTATTTTAAAACCATCTCCATGAAGGTCTGTTCCACCAGTTGGAATTAAGTTGTTTTCCAAACAATAACGATAAAGCCAAATGCTTTCATCAACTTGAAATTTTTTGTGAATACACTCAAACCCATCCAAAATGTTTTCGGCGTGCAATTTTTGCACCAATTGTTTGGGGTCTTTTTCGCCGTAAACAGTGAAAGCATGAGCAAAAATTGCCAAACCACCTGCATCATGAATTTTTTTGCAAACATATTCAATCGGAGGGGTTTCACTAACAATATCGTAACAATGAAACAATGAACCCGGCCTTATCATGTGATCCCGATAAAGATTGTCGGCTTTGTCAATACCATATTTATGATAAAGTTCAGTGTTCTCAGGATATTTTGCCAAATCATCAAAAAAACATTTGTGTGCAGTTCTAAAATTTGGGTCAAACTCTAAATTTGGAGTAACACTAAATCCCAAATTTTTTCCAAGTTCCAAAAGTTTTGCAAGCCTTTGACATTCAAGTTCAACTTGGAACTCGGTTGTTAAAGCATCAAATTTTGCTAGTTCATCTAAATCAAAATCATATGCCAAAACTTCATATTTTTTCCCTTTGTAAGAAACTGCTATTTCACAACCATTTATGAACTTTCCTGAAAACCCACCTTGGTCTTTTAGGCTTCTTACTTCATAGTTTGCATAAAGCACATCATGGTCAGTAAAAGATAAAACATCAACTCCCCTTTGCTGTGCCAATTTAAGCAATTCTGGAACAGTGAATTTTCCATCGGTGTATTGAGTGTGAATGTGCATATCTAACAATTGACCTGGTTTGTATAATCTGTTAAACATAAATTTCTCCTAATTTTTTAAAAAATTTGTTCATCAAGGTAAGTTGCCTCAACGTCAGCAATATGAAGAAGCAACGCAACTGGATATTGATAAAACGCTGGTCCAAGACTGTAGGAACCACCCATAACTCTTGAATCAAAACCTCCCATATGCCAATTTATTGCCATGGCTTCTTCTCGGGTTAGTTTTAAAAATCCACTGATAATATAAACAGACTTTTCGCCATGCCCATAAGGAAGTTTGTCATCAACAACATAGTAAGGTTTTTGAACCCAAACATTGTTTTCTTTTACATTTCTCATTTCTTGTTTGTAAGTGTTCACTTTGCAAAGGTCATGCAAAAGTGCCATTATGCACACACTTTCCATTGAAACTTTTTCTTCAAAATTTTTGCCATATTCGTTTTCAAGCAGTCCTAACAACCGATTAAAAACATTTAGGCTGTGCAAACACAAACCACCCTCAATGTTTGAATGAAATCTTACGCTGGCTGGACAAGTGAAAAAATCTGTTGTCACAAGCCATTCCAAAAGTTTGTCTGCACCCTCTCTTTTGACATGTTTGTTATATAAATCCACAAATTTTTGTTTGTTTTCTTCTATCATAACAACACTTCCTTTGTTTTATTCTAGTTATATGATAACAAGTTTTATAAAAAAAAGCAAATGATTTTTAATAAAAAATTAAAAAAACAACCTGAAAATGGTTGTTTTTTGTGTGTTTTTTGTAAAAAAATCAATTTAACGCATTTTGCTTTCATAAATTGTGGCAATTTCTGAAAGATTTTTGCCAATACAATCAACTTTTATTTCCTTGCCCTTTTGCACAAATTCGTTTGGAAAATTTTCAAAAGTGTTGTCGGTGTCGCTTTCAGGCAAAACGTTCACATTGAACATAAGTTTTAGGTTTTTGTCAAGATAAATTCGACAGTTGCACATATCCTCAAAAATTAAATGCCATTTGTTTAATTGCTCTTTTTGAGTGTCCAAACATCCAACAATTGTAAGACTTCCACCTTGAGAGGTGTTTCTTGCTAGTGCCAAATGTTTTTTGATTTCATCTAAAGTGGTTGTTTGATTGAAATTTGAGCCTTTTGTTTGAAAATAGTTGTCATAAGCCTCAATCACCGACATAAAGTCATCAACAAAAATTGCAACATCTTTCCCAGCCTCGCAAAACCTTTTTGCTCTTTCAAAAGCAAGGTCAAAAACATAGGTTTGCCTGAATGGTCTGACATCAAATGGAATAAAAATGTTTTCTATTTCCTTGTTTGAAAATTGTATTTCATTTTCAGGACGTTTGTTTAAGGACAAATATATTGTGTGAATTCCCAAATTTGCAAATTCTTCTGCCATGTTGGTTAGAATAAAAGTTTTTCCGCTCTTTTTTGAGCCACAAACAATCACCCTTTGTCCTTTGCCTATTGGCGACAAATATTTTGTGAAAATCAAATTTTTGTTGTTCCACAAAGGAAGTGCTTTTTTTATGTTTGTTATGGTTAAATTGTCAAACATGACTTTGTGTGATTGACCACTAAAAATGTCATCTCCAAGTTCCAATATGTGAATTTTTGTTTGGCCATCATCTGTAACATAAAACCTCCCTTTAACAGTGTCACCACTCTTTAAACTTTTTTCAAGCACTTGCCCAGCACTCATAAATATGACTTCATCTTTCAAAATATCGCTTAAAGTTCCCAAATGAATTGCTCCGCACCCATTTAGTTCTTTTACGAACACACCAGAGAATTCAACAAGCGCTTCTTCATCATAATCTGGCTGAAAAACTCCAAATGTAAAATCAGAAGGCACATTAATGGCATCTTTTAGCCAATCTCCATGCTCCCAAGAAGTTGTAAGTTTTGGCTGGTCTTGTTTTTTTGTGCAAACACCATATTCATCATTAAACCAAGAATTGCCTTCAATCAAAAAAGTCTTGGCTGGTCTTCCTTTTTTAACATTTTGAATTGTTGGAACATCTTGACTTTTTTGAAATTTTAAAACCAAATCAATAAGTTCAAATTTTTTGTAAGTTGTTGGCAAACGAACCCCATATTGCCATGCAATTTGCCTTAGTTGATAAATTCCCATTTCTGACAATATTTCTTTTGTGTAGTTGGATTTTTCCATTCGTTCTCCTTTTTTTAACAAACTTCGACATTTTTCGACATTATAACATAATATTTTGAAAAAGTAAACTAATTTTTTTAAAACAAAAAGCACAAAGTTTTTTGCTTTGTGCTTGTGAAAGATTGATTTTTTTATAAATTGTTTTTAATTTGCTTCTTAATCAAAAATTATTGAAGCAAAAGCCCATCACTTGTTTGAACTACTTTCATGATGTTTAGCTCTTGAAGATTGTTTGCATCAACATAGACATAAAAAACATCTTCATTTAAAAGGCATTTGAATTCCCATGCCAAATTTTCACCAACATATTCTGCTGGAATAATGCAAAGTTTGCTTGTCAAAACATTCATGTTTTTGTCAAGCACTTGCCTTGCTTCACTTTCTGATTTTTTTGGTGTTAAATTTGTGCGCAACTTGTGATTAAAAGCATAACTTTTTGCTTCCCAACCACAAATTTGACCATCTTGTGTGCTGATTTTTGCTTTTATCATGTCGGGATAAATTGTTACACCCTCTTGCACGCTAACCAAATTGCAATAAACAAAACCATCTGTTTCCATGCTCCAAACAATGTCAAAAGATTTTATGCCCGCACCCAAAGCAAATTGTTTTGCCAGAGTTTTGCATTCCTGAGATGTTTTGTTTTGCTCTTTAGAATTTATGTCAGATGAAAACTGAATTAAAAGCCCACCTTTTTTGGTTACTTGAGCATATCCTGTGTTTTGTTTGCTTAATAAATCAAAATTCCAAGTTTCAAAATCTTTTCCTTTGCTTTCGCCAGCAATTGTAACTTTCCAATCCTTAAACAAATTTTCAACCAAAATTTTTGCTTCTGTTTGCGAGCAATCTTTGTCTGAAAGCCCTTGAACTGTTTTGTTTTCGGTGGAATCACTAAATGGCCCATCATAAATTAGTGTGGGATACTCAATTGTGTCATCATACATGCCATTCCATTCACCGCTAAATTTGTTTTGGTTAACATTTGGATTTTGAATGTTGTCAACAATTGAATAACCTGAGTTAATAATGCTTGAAAGCTTTGTTAAGTCTTGTTTTATTTGAACCGCACTTTCATGCAAATCTTCAAGTTGAGCCTCATCATCGGTGGTAAGTTTTTCACCTTTTGAAAGTTTTTGAGAAATGCTGTAGCAGTAACCTCCAAGTTGATTTACGAATTTGTAGGTGTTTGAAAGTGAATTGTGTTCCAAAGGAAGTGAGGACAAATTGTTTTGAGCGCCTTGACACAAGGACACAATTTCAATTAAATATCTTTCTTTCATTTTGTCGTTTGAACTAATGTTAAATTTGCTTAAATTGTTTTCAATGTTGTTAACGCCATCAGACAAACTGTAAAAATTGTTTTGATAAGTGTTGTTTAGTTGCTGTTTGTAGTTTTGCGTTTGGTTGTAATTTTGAATTCCAAACACAAGCATTGTAACAAGCCCTGCAATTGTTAACAACCAACATATTAAAATTGTTATTTTTGTTGCTCTTGCCATATTCTTTCTCCTTATATTGCAAATTTGTGATTCCCAATGGTTACAACAACTGTTCTTGTCCAAATCCATGAACTTGTTGCTGTTTTTGGATTGTAATAATAAAGTGCGCCATATGATGGATCCCAACCATTTAAAGCATCTCGAGCAGCATTATAGGCTGTTTGGTTTGGCTCTAAATTGATTTGCCCATCATTTACGGCAGTGAAAGCATAGGGCTGATAAATTACTCCAGAAATTGTGTTTGGAAATTTTGAACTTGCCACCCTGTTTAAAATAACAGCACCAATTGCAACTTGCCCAGCATATGGTTCTCCCCGTGCCTCAGCATAAATGCATTTTGCAAGCAAATATAAATCATTGTTTGAAGTTTTTGAACTGCTTGAGGTTGCTGACTTCAAAGTCATTCCAAGTGCCTTGGCTGTTTTTGTTCCAACAACGCCATCAGCAACAAGCCCGTTTTTCTTTTGAAAATTCATAACCGCTTTTTTGGTTTTTGCCCCATAGATTCCATCAATTGTTCCACTGTAATATCCCCAATTTTTCAATTTTGTTTGAACGGTTTTTACTTGCGAACTTGAAAGAGTGGCTTCTGCCACAAAATTTGAATCAATGTTTTTTTCAAAACTAAAAACACACAATGAAAAAAATGCCAAAAGCAAAAGAACAACCAACATTGTCTTATTTAAAGTTTTCATTTTGCTACTCCTTTTTTGTTTAAGAGTAGTTTGTTCAAGAATTTTGTTTTTATGTTAAAAATTTGTTAATTAAAGAATTTTTTGATTATTTCCATCAATTTTGAGCGATAAACAATTTGATTTGAACCATCAGATTCAGCACCCACAAAACAAAGTGGCGGATAAGCCACACACCACCAGTTGTCCCCACCCCCTAAGCCAAGATTTAAGATTAGTGCATCATAAATGTCACTTTGAAGAGTTAGTCCATCATAGGTTCGTGTTGGAAAATGTTCTTTTTTTAATTCAGCATGACTTTTGTAGTTAAATCCCTCCTCTAACAAAACCCTGTTTGCAACTGTTTCAATAAGACTTGTGTTGTTTTTAACAAGTGTTAGTGCCTTTTGTTTTGAATTTGCTTCACTTAAAATTGGAGTTAGGGCTTTAACAACTTCGTCTTTAACTTTGTATTTAACTGTTTGGTCCTTGTCTGAATTGCTGTTTGCTCTGATATGTATTCTTAAAAATTCATCAGCATTCAAACTTTGCTGATTGCTGTTTTGCTCTTGAAACAAAAACAATGCTCCTGTGCCAATCATTACCAAAATAACCACAAAAACTGATAGGACTGTTTTTAAATTTGTCATTTTTTAACCAACCTTTGCTGTAATGATTTACACAAAATCAAATTTTTAAACAAAAATGGTTTTTAATTTAATATTTAATAACACAAAAAAGGAACTTTGCACTAAATTTGCATTGTTCCTTAATGTTGTTTTTGTAATGTCAAAAAAATTGATTTTTGCTTTTTTAAATTATTTTTTGCCGATAAACAATTATTTGTGTTGGTTTTGTGATTGGAAATGTTAGTTCAGGATTTTGTTCTTCCAAAATTTGTGGATTAACCAAAAGTTTTTTTGAAATTTCCCAAAGGTCTTTTGCACTGCTTACAACATAAATTCCCATGTTTGGCTGATTTTGCTTTCGGTCTTCCCCAACAACAACATTGCTGACAATGGCTTGAGTTTGTTCTTGCACCACAAAAAATTCAACCAAAATGTCGCCATTCACATCAATTTCTTTTGATTTTTTTAGTCGTGCTTCAACCTCTTTTAGATGCACACACGCAAAAATTTTGCTGTCTTTAAGGTTTTCATCACACCTTGCCAAAACTTCAAAAGGAAAAGTGATTTGCTCAGATTTTAGGGTGTGTTCTTCATCATCAAGCAAAAACAAAAGTTGAACAGAGGCCTTTCCTTTTAGGGTTACATCATTACCTGCAACTTGAATTTTTGTTAATTCCACATAATTTGGAGCAACTAGCACAATTTTGTCCACTCGTTGCTCTGGGTCTTGCAAAACATAGGTGGTGTCGATTTTGTCCCCAAAAACTTTGCTAAACACCACATTTTGTGTTGTAAAACTGGAAAAGTCAAGTTGCAACTCTTTTTTGGGACAAAAAGCATCTGTAACAGCCTCAAATTGAAAAGTTGTTTGCACAAGAATATTTGCTCGCTCTTTTATTGTTAAGGCAATCAAACCTTTTTCTTTGTTTTCATCACCATCAACTTCAACATTTGTTTTGCACACAAAAATTTGAGCAAATGCTTTTTGATTTTCTTCAGTTCCTGAAAGCAAAAACTCTTGAACAAAATCGTTTGAATAAAGTTTGCTTTTAAATTTGGGAATTTCATCGGCACTTAAATAAAACAAATTTGTGTAGATTGTTCCAGAAACGGTTACCATGTCTTTGCT
>CAVEAP010000004.1:0-20729 GCA_963613725.1 Mediterraneibacter torques | reverse complement strand
TTTTTTAAAATTCCTGTTTTTCGCCTTGTTTCTTTGGTTTTTCTTGCTTTTTTAATTTCCTTAATTCCCTAAATTGAGCAAAAACCTCTTTGTAGTTAAAAGCAAAATAAAGTATTGCACTAGAAATAACGATTCCAAGCCCAATGTAAAGCACATATTCATTCCATGGTGCAAAAACTTTTGGGAAAAAGCACATTAAAAGCCCCACTGTCATGGCAAAAGTTCCAGTTTTTCCAATAATGTTGCTTGGAATGACAATTTGCTTGCGAAAAAGCACTGTGCCTGTGATAATCATGGTCAAATCAATGGCACAAACAACACCAAAAAACCACCATTCAACAATAGAATTGAAAGCAAAAGCAAACAAAGTTGAGGTTTTTAAAAGTTTGTCAGCAAGCGGGTCCAAAACAGTTCCAAGCTGAGTTTGCAAATTGTGTTTACGGGCAATAAATCCATCTAAAACATCAGTTAGGCTTGCAAGAACAAAAACAACAAGTGCGGGCAAATAGTTTGGAGCAAAAACAAAAAACAGCACCAAAAAAACTGGCACACACAAAAGTCTTGTTAACGAAAGCATGTTGGGAACATTCCAAAGTTGTTTTAAAATTCTTTGCATAATGCTTTTATTATAACACAAATTTTTCTTTAATGCAAATAAAAAGCTTTTGATTTGTAACATTTTTAAAAATTTTTACATATCATAGTTTTGTGACAAATTTGGCTTGATTTTTTTTGACAAAGAATTCACACCGCAAACAGCCCTTACTTGCGAGATGCCTTGTTTTGTCATAAATGGCACAACTTTGTGCCATTTTTTGTTTGCCAAAATTCTTTTTGTTTGATATAATAATTTTGAGGAAAAAAATGAAACTTACAAAACTAAATGCTAGCGAAATGCTGATTGAAGATGCCGAAACTTTTGATGTTAAGCAAACACTTGAAAGTGGTCAGGTTTTTAGATTTAGCGAAAACAATAATGAATTTTTTGTTCAAAGTTTGGACAAAGTGGCAAAAATTTGCAAATTAAGTGCAAAAAAATATTTACTTTCAAGCAAAAATTTAAATTTTTTTGAAAATTTCTTTGACTTTTCCACAAATTATGATATAATAATAGCGAGGCTTGAAAAATTTGATTATTTAAAAGAGGCCTTAAAGTTTTCAAGAGGTGTGCGAATTTTAAAGCAAGCACCACTTGAAGCGTTGATATGTTTTATTATTTCTGCAAACAACAACATAAAGCGAATTAAAAAAAGTGTTGCCTTCATCTGTGAGCATTTTGGCTCGCCTGTGGAAGATGGTTTTTTTGCTTTTCCAACCTTAACACAACTTGCAAAAATAAGTGAGCAAGATTTTGTTAGGGCTGGAACAGGCTATCGGGCACCCTATCTTGTGAAAACAATAAAAATGCTTTGTGATGGATTTGATTTGGAAAAACTTAGAAACATGCCAACACAACAAGCAAGAGAAAAACTTTTGACTCTTGCAGGAGTTGGCCCAAAAGTTGCTGACTGCATTTTGCTTTTTGGACTAGGGCACAAACAAGTGTTTCCGGTTGACACTTGGATTGCCAAAGTTTACAACGACTTTTTTGGGGCAGAAACTAACAGAGCAAAAATGAACAAAAAATTGATTGAAACCTTTAAGGATGATTCGGGAATTGTTCAGCAATATTTGTTCTATTTTAAAAGAGAAAACGAAAATGGGAGAAAAAATTATGAGTAACATCGCTTTATTTATTGACATTGACAACGCAAAAGTAACACTTCCAGTGTTTGAAAGCATTTTGAAAGCACTTAAGAAACGTGGAAAAATTAGTTTTGTGAAACTTTATGGTTTTAACGAAAGAAAACACATTAAGTTTGGCGACATTATTGAAGAAAATGGTTTTGAAACTGCCCCAACAATGAGATTTAAGAAAAGAGCAAAATCGCAACTTGACACAAGAATTTTTGTTGATGCAGTTAAACTTTACTATACCGCTGAACATATTGATGAATACTGCTTTATGGCAGGTGCTGGGGACCTTGTGCCACTTTTAAGCTTTCTTCGTGCTGGCGGAATTAACCTTGTTACCATCAAAACACCTGAGATAACCGGAAATGATCATATGTTTGATGAAGCAATTGAAATTGATGTGGAATACAACCCACCAGTAAAACTTTCAAAGGTTCAAATGAAAAAACGCCTTAAAGCAATTTCAGCAAGATCCAAAAAACTTATGAGTGCAGATGACGATGATGAAGATGCACTTGCTGAACGAGAAGAACTTATTCGTGAAATTGAAGGAATTTTGTATCTTAAAGATGAAAATGCTGATGAAGAAGAAACTGAAATGTATTCAGCACTAGAAAGTCTGCTTGATGTTTTGAAAATTTAACACAAGAAAAACGAGTTTTGTTAATGGAAATAAAAAATGCTTGAAAAAATCAAGCATTTTTTTTGTTTATTCCCCATACATTCCGCCATCAACACGAATTACCGCACTGTTGATGTAGGACGCTTTTTCACTTGCCAAAAAGAAAATTACATTTGCAACATCTTCTTCTGTCCCTGCACGCTTTAAAAAAACTTTTTCTTCTTCCATTTTCACAAATTCTTCGTTCATGTCTTTAATTTCACTTTCGGTGGCAATAAAACCCGGGGCCACACAATTCACCCGAACAAAAGGTGCAAACTGCATTGCCAAATTGTGAGTTAGCGAAATTATACCCGCTTTTGAGGCGTCATAGTCAAGACACATTGGAAAGTTTGTGTTTATGCCATTTGTGGAAGAAATGTTGATAATTTGTCCGCTTTTTTGCTCCACCATTTTTTGCCCAAATATTTTTGAAATCAAAAATGTTCCAACAAGATTGGTGTTCAAAATTTTTTTAAAGTTTTGTGCTGTTTTGTCTTGAAAAAGTGTGTCAATGGCAATGCTGGCGTTGTTCACAAGCACATCAACGTGGTCAAAAACCTTAAAAAACTCGACTTCAAGAGTTTTTATGTCCTCCTCGTTTTCAAGGTCGCACTTAAAACATTCACACTTTTGCCCTAAACTTTGAATTTGACTTTTTGTTTGCTCGGCAAGATTTTTGTTTGTTTTGTAGGTTATGGCAACATCAAACCCATGTTTTGCAAACATTGTTGCAGTGGTTTTTCCAATTCCCCTGCTTGCACCTGTTATTAAAACAACTTTTCTCATAAATTTCTCCTTTAAAAAAAAGAGGTTCGTTAACCTCTTGAGTAGTATTTTCCATCATCTGTTGTAACAATAATTTTTTCGCCTTCGTTGATGAAAAGTGGAACTTTTACAACAAGCCCTGTTTCAGTTGTTGCATCTTTCATTTGTTTTGAAGAACTTCCTGAAGTTGAAGCAACATCAATTGAAATTACTGTCATTTCAAGTTTTTCTGGAAGTTGAATTCCCAAAATTTGTCCGTCAAGCATGTTAAAATCAACACTGTTGTTTTCAATCAAAAAGTTTTTGTCATCACCAATTTTTTCGGCTGGCACTTCCATTTGCTCATAGGTGTTGTTGTCCATAAAGTAAAACATTGAACCATCGTTATAAAGATATTGCATGTTTTGTCTGGTAATGCGGGCTTCTTCACACTTGTAGTTTGTGTTAAAGTTTCGCTCTAATGTTGCCCCTGTTTTAACATTTTTAATTTTTGTTTGCATAAATGCTGAACCTTTCCCAGGCTTTACATGTAAAAAATCAATAACTTTGTAAAGATCTCCATCAATGATAACATGCATTCCTTTTTTTACATCTGAAATTTCCATTTAGAACTCCTTTAAAATTTTAAAAATATGGGTATATTTTACATTAAAATAATTTTTTTGTCAACATTTTTTAGAATGTTTTTGTTTGCAGTTGTTTTGGGTTTGTTTTTTGCTTTTTGATGTAAAAGTGCCATTTTATGAAACCATAGATTGAATTCATAAGATAGCCAACCGAAAGCACAAGCATGATGTATTGACCACTTAGAACCCACAAAATTCCCTCAATCAGTGCAACACCAATCCATGGAACCCACTGCTCCTCATATCTCAAAAGCAAAAACATTCCGTTGCAAACCGAACATGTGTTTGCCAAAGCATCAAGATACCACCAATCTGAAAGTGTGTTTGAAACAAAATCAAGGCTGGTGAAAATTATGCCCACAATGATTGAAAGCGAAAGTATGGTCACAAAAATTGCAAGTTCTTTTTTGTAGTTAAATCGCTTGACTTGAGTAAGTTCGCTTTTTTTCTTGTCTTGGTGTTTTTCCCACGAGAAAAAACTGATGAAAAGAATTGGAATCCAAAAAATAATTTCAAAAAGTGCGCTAATATAAAATCCGTTTGCAAAATAAACTATGGTTTGAGTGGTGTCATAAAGCACAAATGACACAATAAATGCCCATTTTGACTGTTTGCTTAGCAAAAGTTCACACGAACACCCACCAACAACGGCGATGATTTCAACAACCCTGAGCCACACAAATTCATTGGAGTTTTCTGGAAAGAAAATTCCAAACAAAATTGCAATGGCGCAAATTGAAAAAAGCCAAATTTTTTCATAGGGGCTGTAATATTTCCAAAGTCGTTTTAGCCAATGCTTTTTGTGGTTTTGCTCGGCTGTTTTAACAATTGTTTTTATTTGTTCTTGCTTTGATTGTTCCATTTTTGTCCTCTTGTAATATGTTTTTTCATTTTATCACAAAATTTGCAACTAGTCAATAGCAAAAAGTTGGAATTTTTGCTTTTGTGTGGACAAAACCCAAATTATGTGCTATACTAGAAAAAACAAAAGGAAAAAATTTTATGTTTGAAGAACTTGACATTATGCCCGATTTGCTTGACATGGCAAACAAGGCCGAAACAGAACTTGCACCTGTTTTTAAAAAATTTGAAGAAGTTGCACTTTTTAACAGTGCAAAAGTGCTGAAAGCCTTTCAAGATGCAAAACTTAATTGTTCCGACTTTTCGGAAAGCACTGGCTATGGCTATTTTGACTCTGGGCGAGATAAACTTGAAAAAGTTTACAGCCAAATTTTTAAAACCGAAGACGCTTTGGTAAGACCGCAAATCATGTCGGGGACACACGCCCTTGCAATAACATTTTTTGGACTTTTGAAACATGGTGACACCCTTGTTTCAATCAGCGGAGAACCTTATGATTCGCTTAAAACCATTATTGGCACAAGCGGAAACAGTAGCAATTCGCTTTTAAGTCATGGTGTTAATTTTGAACAAATTGATTTGGTAAACGATGATTTTGATGATGAAAAAATCATAAACCGTCTTAAACAAAGCAAGGTTAAAATGATGGAAATTCAGCGTTCACGAGGTTACAGCAACCGCTTGTCGCTTTCAATTTCAAAAATTCAAAGAATTTGCAAAAAAATTAAAGAAACCGACCCAGACTGCATTATTATGATTGACAACTGCTATGGCGATTTTGTGGAAACAAAAGAACCCACCGAAGTTGGCGTGGACATTTTGGTTGGCTCACTTTTGAAAAACTTGGGTGCTGGACAAACCAAAACAGGTGGCTATGTTGTTGGCAAAAAACAACTTGTGCATGATGTTGCCGAAAGGTTTTCCGCACCCGGAGTTGCAAAAGACATTGGCGCAAACCTAAATCAACTTTTGCCACTTTTCAAAGGAATTTATCACGCCCCAAGTGTTGTTTGCTCGGCACTTAAAACCATGGCTCTTGCAAGTTTTTTGCTTGAAAAACTGGGTTATGAGGTTAGCCCAAAACCTTTTGAAGAGCGTTGCGACATTGTGCAAACCATAAAACTTGGTTCTGCCGAAGATTTAATCAAATTTTGTCAAGGAATTCAAAAAGGTGTTGCCCTTGAAAGTTTTGTAACCCTTGTGCCAAGTGAAATGCCTGGCTATCCACACAAAGAAATTATGGCAAGCGGAAGTTTTGTGTCTGGAAGCACCATTGAACTAAGTTGTGATGGTCCAATTGCCCCACCTTTTACCGCCTATATGCAAGGAAGCCTTACTTATGAATATGGCAAACTTGGAATTCTTGTTTCACTGTCAAAACTTTTAAGAGATTAAAAAAAGCACAAAATTTGTGCTTTTTTTGTTTGTAACTAAACGCAAGTGTAGCCACCATCAACAACCAAAATTGCTCCTGTTACATAACTTGATTCATCAGCAGCCAAATAGATTGCCGTTGAATTAAGCTCGCCTTCCTTCCCATAGCGTTTTAGTGGAACATGAAGATTGGTGAACGCTTGAAATTCTTTGGTGTCAAGAACCGCTTTTGTAAGTTCAGTTTCAAAATAGCCTGGGCAAATTGCGTTGCAAGTGATGTTGTATGGAGCAAGTTCTGCAGCCACCGCACGAGTAAGGTTAATTACCCCACCTTTTGAAGCGTGATAGGCCACTGTGTTGATGGCAGTGTTCCCCACAAGACCATACATTGAAGCAATGTTAATAATGCGACCATATTTTTTCTTTTTCATGATATTTGCAAATGCACGAGTAACTTTGAACACGCTTGAAAGGTCGGTGTCAATGGTAAATTGCCAATCTTCATCGGTCATGTCCAAAACTCCAAAATCTTTTGAAGCTCCTGCACAGTTAACCAAAATGTCAACTTTTTTGAAAGTTTTTTCAACTTCCTTTGCTGCCGAATTCACTTGTTCGGTGTCAGTAACATCACAAGCAATGGCAAGACATTTTGCCCCTTTTTTCTCAAGTTCTTTTTTAAGTTTTACAAGGCGTTGAAGTCTGCGAGCCATAACAACAACAGTTGCTCCTTGTTTTGCAAACGCTTTTGCCATTTGCATTCCAAGTCCTGATGACGCTCCAGTGATTACTGCCACACGATTTTTTAAATCAAACATTTTTTCCTCCGAATTTTTAATATAGGTTCATTATAGCATATATTTTTTACAAAATCAAACAAATATATTAAAAATTACAGAAAAATTTAAATTTTGTTTTCAATTTTTTGCAAAATGTTTGATTTTTTGTGTTTTTTGTGTTATAATAATTTTACATGCGGATGTAGTACATCGGTAGTACCCGGGCTTCCCAAGCCTGTGAGGTGGGTTCGACTCCCATCATTCGCTCCAATGCAATGTGTTGTGGGTTTACCTCCTATTTTGCCCACCATATATTGCGTTTTTTTTAAGCGAACATTTTGAAAAGAGCAGTTAAATTTTTGCTCTTTTTTTTGAAGAAAAACCGCCCCTTTTGTTTTTGTTTGCGGAAATCACAAATTGTTTTTTGCAAACATGCTTTTTGTTTTTATAAAAATTGTTGTTGTTTTGATAACCAAATTTTTTTGTTGTTTTTTGAGGAAAATTGTTAAAAAATTTTAAAATTTATTTTACTTTTTTTAAAAAAAAGTATATAATAAACAAAAAAGGAGAAAAGTTATGGCAAAAAAAGACACAAGTTTCACAATGTTTGCCTATGGAACAAACATTGGGCAAACCGAAATGAATTCGCACAGCGAAGATGCAGTTTTTATTGGGTATGGACACATTGAAAACTTTGCTTTAAGATTTAGAGGTTTTGCAAATCATGGAATTGCAACACTTGAAAAGAAAAGAGGAGCAAGAGTTCCTGTGGCAATTTATGATATGTCGCAAAAAGCACGGCTCACCCTTGACAACTTTGAACGCTTTCCCTATGCCTACAAGCGAATGAAAGTAAAAGCTGTTTTCAACGAAAAACCAATCACAGGTTTTGTTTATGTTTTAAAACTAAAACTTCCACCTCAAATGCCAACCACAGACTATATCAAAGCATTAAGACTTGGTTATTTTGTTGCACACCTTGATGACACCCCAATCAATGATGCCATTGTTGAATGTGGCGGAGTTGCCACAGAGGGAGAAATTTTGTAATGTCCAAAATTTATCTTCCAGACTATGAAAATTGCTACGTCAACATGATTGCTTCGGTGGCAAAAGCCTATGGCGTGGACACTGGTCATAGCACATTGCCCGAAGTGGACAAACTTTTGAAACGCAAAACAAAAAATGTTGTTGTAATTCTTTTAGATGGCATGGGAAAATATATTTTGGAAAGGAATTTGCATGAAAGCAGTTTTTTAAGAAAACATGTTTTAAAAGATATTACCGCAGTTTTTCCAACCACCACCACCGCTGGAACAATGAGTTACAAAACTGGGCTCACCCCAATTGAGCATGGCTGGATGAGTTTGTTTTTGTTCTTAAAAGATGTTGGTTGCAGTGTAAATCTTTATCTAAACACCGATGCTTTTTCAAAAAAGCCACTTCCAAAACCACACATTGCCGATGATGTTTTGGGCTTTTCAAACATTTTTGAACGAATTGAAGAAAAAACCAACGGAAAAGTTAGGGCGTATGGTGTTAGCATTCAAGAAGCCCGAGATTTGTTTGGCAACATAACGCAAATCACCTATGACACCTTTCACGAAATGTGTCAAAACATAAAAACCCTTTGCTCTTTGGATGGGCAAAAAGTGATTTATGCCTACCACAACCACCCAGACAACACCATGCACAAATTTGGGCCATACAGTTATGAAACAAGCGAACTTTTGATTGAACTGAATGCCGAACTTGAAAACCTTCACAAAACTTGCCCAAACACAACTTTTTTGGTTTGTGCCGACCATGGTCAAAGTTATGTGGACAAAGTTTTTGACCTTTCAAATTTTCCCGACCTTGACAGCACACTTTTGATGCCACCAACAGGTGGGCCACGAGCCTTTTGTGTGTTTGTGAAAAAAGGCAAAGAAAATGAATTTAAAAAACTTGTGAAAAAATATCTTGCTGATGATTTTGTTTTGTTTTCAAGAAAACAAGTTTTGGAAATGAACCTTTTTGGCACAGGAACTCCGCACCCAAAGGTTGATGATTTTTTGGGCGATTTTTGGATTGTTAGCACTGGAAAATCTAATCTTGCCTACACCACTCTTTATCATCAACCCACAAGCCAACCAATTGGAGCACATGGTGGACTTACAAAAGAAGAAATGATGCTTTCGCTAATCGCTTTTAAAAACACAAAAAAAGAATAACATAAAAAAACCAAAAGAACGCTTTAACCAAAGCGTTCTTTTTTTTACTTGATGTAACTTTTTTTAATTTAGTTTTTTTGATTTTGTCTTAATTTTTAATTTAATTTTGCTTAAATTTTTGTTTGATTTTGTGAATTGGTTTTTGTTTTTTTGTTTTTTGAAAAACTTTGAACACTTGTTATTGCATCAAGGCTTAAAGATGGAATTTGTTGCTCACACAAATTTGAATTTTTTGAATTTTGCTTTGTGTTTTGCTCGGTTGCAATTTCATTTTGAGAAATGTCCGTTAAATCTCCCCCTAGCAAAGCACAATTTTTTTGCTGATTAACATTTGCTGGTTGAGAGGTGGTGTTTAAGTTTTCATCTAAACTCAAATTTTTTGAAGTTGATTTTGGTGAACCTGTAATGAACCCCATCATCACAAAAATCCCCAAAATGCCATCAATTACCGCCATATAACCCTCTTTTGTAATAAAAATGTTAAACAAACTTAAAATAAACTGCACAAGCAAAAACAATCCACTTGCCACAGCAATCCAAAAGGTGTAGGTTTTTAAAAGTTTTTTTATGTCCATTTTTTGCTCCTTTTTTAACTAAAAAATTTGTTTTTAACTTCATTGTTTCATTTGGCTTTGTTTTGTGTTCAAACATTTTTTGCCACCAAACACCAATTTTGCCCTTACACTTTGCCAAAAATTTTTTTAACTCTTTTTAATAATTTGATTTTTGTTTAACTTTGCTTTTTTAAAAGCAATTTTTTTATGCCAACAACATTTGAAGACACCACTTGAAGATTTGAATCAACTTTTTTTAGCACTCCAAAACTTGCGGAAAGTTCATTTATGATTGCCACATAATTTTTTTCTCGTTTGTTGCTGTCTTTTAGTTGATAGGTAAACAAAAACACAAAAAGCACTGCCCAAAGTCCGTTGCTGATGGCAAGTTGCAAAATTTCGGTTAGCATTAAGCGTAGTTTGCCTTTACAATTTTAAACACTTGACTGCCCAATTCGGACAAAAGTGTGTTTTGGTGAAGATTTAAAAATGCTTTTGCTTCGGCTTTGGAATAGGTGTTTAGGTAGTTAATTACACTAAGGGCTTTTTCTTGATTTACCATGTCTTGAAGCTGTGAAAGGCGTGTGTCCACTTTTGAAATTTCAGATTTGTTTTGTTTGCTGGCACTTGAAGTTAGTTCTTCAATTTTTTTTGAAAGTTTTTGAGCATAGGAAATATCAAAATTTTTTAGGGCATTTTGCTTTTCGGTTTCAAGCAAAGTTTTTTGAAATTCAATTTCGGCTTGGTTTTGGCTGTAAGAAGAAGTTAAATCATTTTTTGAAGTGTTGAAATCATTTTCAAGTTGCTTCATTTGTTTTTGATAGATTGTTGAATGTTTCCAACCACTGTTTAGGGCTGTTTCATTCAAATTTTTTTGATTGTTTTCATATTTTTCGTTTAGGGCAGAAAGTTTTTCATTAAAAGAATTTTGAGATTGAATTGATTTTTGGTCTAAGTTTTCTTGTTTTTTGCTGTATTTGTCTTGAATTGTTTGGGTGTTTGTTGTTTTGTAAGGTTCTAGTTCATCTGTTGCAAGTTTTTCAGCAACACCTTCACCACCCAAGGTTAAAGTGTTTTTTTTGTCTTTTAAAAGATTGATTTCTTTTGAATGTTTTTGGTTTGCCTGCTCAAAACTTTGAATTAAATTTGTTGGTAACATTGTTTGAATTTGAGGGTTTTTTAAACTGCTTAATGTTTGTTTTTGAATTGTTGTTTGATTTGCCATGATTTTGTAGACACCTCCGATTGTTTGACTTTTTTGGTCTTTTTTTCTTTTAACAAAAAACTGAATAAACGCCCTTGATTTGTAACCAGCCATAAAAACTCCTTTTAAAGTTTTTCAAATTTTTTAAGCAAATTTGATTTATGTGCTGGTGCTTTTTGGTGTTCAATCAAAATTTTTGAAATTTAAGGTTTTAGTTAGTCCTTAAACGCTTTTAAAACAAAATCAAAATATTTTGCTCCAGCACTGTCATCACAAATTGTTAATGTCATTTGGGTTGTTGAACTTTGAGCAATTCCATAAGAACCCACACGCTCCCAGTTTTTGTAATGCCCTGTGGTTGTTGAAGTGCAAATTCTGTTGCTTGTTGCAATTCCTTGAAGAACGGTTGGAAGTGTGATTGTGATTTGGGTGTAGGTGGATACGTTTGCTGTTATTCTTGCACACCATTCATAGATTGTTCCGCTTTCACAAGTTGTTGTGATTAGTTTGCTTGCGCTTAGTGTTCCACTGCTTAGTGATGCCCCTGCTGGATTGGATGTTACTGTTGTTGTTGTAACCAAAGCGCTGTTGCTGTAAAGTTTTCCGTTTTGCATATAACAACCTTCATTTGTGTTTTCGGTTGCAACACTTGTGGTGGACTCACTTCCAATCAAATATCTTTTGGAAGTTGCTACTGAAATTGCTGATGTTGGTGCATAAAAACTTGCAGATTTTCCTGCTTTTGAAACGCCATTTAGGGTAACCGATGTTCCGCCACTTTCAAGTTGCAAATCAAGATTGCCACTGCCAAGCAACGAATTTCCGTTTAGGGTTTTTAGGTTTGTTCCACTAACCAATTTGTCTTGTTTTTCTTGAAGTTTTGTTTTTGTTTTTGAAACAAGTTTTGTTAGTGCTTGTTCTCCCACAAATTTTGCCATTGATTTTGCTCCTTTTAAGATTCAAAAAGTGTTTCCACTTCTGATGCAGAAATTTCGGTCATGGCATCTTGTTTTTCGGCGATTGCCGAAAAAACTCCACCACTGGTAACTAGATTTGAACTGTTTGAGATTGGAGTTGTGTCAAAAATTAAAACATCTTGTTTGCCTTGCAGCGCTGTGTAAATGTCTTTGCTTTTAACAGGCAATTCACTGTTTGCAACAACTCCACTTTGATATTTTAAATTTGAACTTTCAATTTTTCCATCTAAGCGAACAATTTCGGTATCTCTAAACTTAAGTGTGTTTGCCGTGCTGTTTGAACCTGTTCCAAGTTGGACTGCCCCATCGGCAGTGGCAATAGCATTAAAACCTCCCGCAAAACCAGTTGTTGATTTTGCTCCCGCACCAATTGCACCACCTTTGGTTGTTGTTGATGAATATCCCCCAGCAAAACCCGACTCGCTACTGGCGGAACTTCCAACTGCTCCACCATAACCAGTGCAAGATGCCCCATTGCCACCTGCAAAACCTCCATTTGTTCCAGAAATGTTGTTGGTGTTGTTTTTGATGTTTTCCACTGCTGTTAAATTGGCTTTTGATGAAAGCAAGTTGTTTGTTTCGGTTTTTGTGTAGTAATCTGAAAGTGCTGTGGAAAGCGAACTGCTTAAATCGGTTTTGCTAGCATATCCACTTAGGTCAACCGCCTGCGTTCCAAGTTTTTCCCATGAATATGTTGGATTTTCATATGTTCCACTGTTGGCATAAACATATTCATCATAAAGGTTGTTGGTGTCATCACCGCTTGTAACCAAATAGATTGTTGAATTGCTTATGTTGTTTGTTGGAAGTGAAGCAACAACTTTTATGTCAAATTTTGGAATTGCACTTACAAGATTGTCCACTTCGGTTTTTGTGTAGACTTGAGAGGATAAATAGTAATTGTTAAGGTTTGTTTTTATTTTTGAAATAAGTTTTATGAGTGCTTGTTCTCCCACAAATTTTGTCATGTTAATTTGTTTCTCCTTTTAATTTTCATAGTAAGTTTCAACTTCGCTTTGCTCCATGTTTGAAAGCCCCACATCTTCATAGGTTAATGTTATGTCTTGAGTTAGTGGTTTTCCGTTGATTTTTGTTGATTTTAATGCAAAGTTTTCAAGTTGAGATTGCAAACTTAAAACCGATGATGACAAGTTTTGAAAATTGCCACTTAAACTTGAAAGGTCTTGCACTGCTTGGTTTTGTGTGGTTGTTATTTGACTTACTTTTTCTGACAACTCATTTAGTTTTGATGCAAGTGTGTTTGGATTGGTGGTGTCAAGATTTTCAATAAGATTTTGAACAGTTTGTGTTTCGGAAATCAGCAAATCCATTTTTGATTGAAATTGCGACACCACAAGTTCAAGGTCCAAAACTATTTTATAGGCTTCTTTGCCATATTTTTCTGAAACAAGCATGGGCCTACTCCAAATTTATTTCTATTTGAGGATTGGACACATAGGCATTTGCAACGTTTGAATAAAATCCCACCGAAAACAAATTGCCTTTCAAATTTATTGGCACTCTTGTTGCTTTTTGTGAGGCTTTTACATCAAACACATAATTTTTTCCATCAACACACACTCCAATCTGCATGTCAAATTTGTTTTGAAGGGTTATGGCTTTAATTATTTTTGTTTTGTTTGGGTAGTCAATGTCGGTGTAAGGCGACTCCCACACTTTTGTTGTGGGCGTGCCAAAAATCACTCCGTCATTGGTGAGTTCTCCCAAACGATTTTGAAAATCTCCATTAAAACAAGCAATAAGTTTGCTGTTGTTTTGATACTGAAAAGCAGTAAGTGAACAGATGTCCACACCTCGCAAAAGAGAATATTCTCCTGTTGTGATGTCATATTCAAGCAAAGCATTGTTTGTGAAATTTTCATCTTCAAAATCATAGCGACTGTCACAAAAATTCATTTTTAAAGCCAAATAGTATTTCCCATTCAAAAAAGCCGAACACGCTTTTGAGTTGTCAACATTTTCAAAAAGTTCCTCAAAACCAAGTGTTAATTTGTTCATTTCAAGACCATCAAAAACATAAAGTCCATCTTGGCAAAACATCAAAATTCTGTCCCCACAAAGTGTTACTGTTTTTTCGTAGATTTGCGAATTTGAAAGCGACAAGTTTTTTACAACAAAATTGCTTTGGTCGCCAGTGCCCGTAAGCCTTGTTATGCCAAAATCTCTTATGATGTAAAGATTGTTGTTGTAACTGATAACCGAATTAAGTGAACCACGCTCATCACAAATTTCAATATAGCCCCCAGCAAAATCTTCAACGCTCCACAAACTTGGGTCAGATTCTGCACTGAACCAAAGTTGTGATTTGTCACCACCAACGGTTGCAAAAAGCCTGTCGGCATGATAGGCAAGCGATTTGATTTCAGGAGCATCTGGAAAACTTTGCGGAGAAAAAATGCTGTCCCAAATTTGAAGATTGTCGGTTGAGTTTGACGGACAAAAAACAAACTTGTCTGTTCCATCAATCCGAAGCATCATTCCAACGGGAACATCGGAAAAACTAAAATCTTCCATGTAGTTAAATTTGTTAAAGGAAGTTACAAATCTTCCCGCAAAAATTTTGTTTTGTGTTTGCGTTTCATCACTGTCCGAAACTGATTTACAAAAAATCAAGAACAATGGGCTAAAAGTTTCAGTTGACTTAACATAGCGTTTGAAAATCCAAACTTTTTGAATTTGAACAACGCCCTCTGGAATTTCCATGGTTTTTGTTCCAAAATCGTTTTGAATGGTAAGGTCCTTGAACCCCATTCCAGTTTTTAATGCCCCAGTTGTAAATTTGAAATTATAAGAATTTTTTGCCACATTAAGTGGAAGCAAATTGGCGTCGATTTTTGTGTTTATGCCACCCGAAAAATTGGTTAATTTCACTTTTAAAACTGTTTGGTCACCTGTTGGCAAAAGGTCGGAATAAAACATTAAATCCACCCCCTAAAAGCAAGAGTTGGCATGTGTTTTGGTCTTTGTCCAACCAAAAGAAGCCTTTGAAAACTAATGTCCCAAACATTTGCATCTTGAAACATTCCACGCTTTAAAAAGAATTTTGAAGTAACCCCAGTTGCAAAAATTCGTGCAGTAACTTTTCCTTTTGGAAAATCAATTTCATCACTTAAATTCACTTTGGCATCAGGAAGATAGGTGTAAACAACTTCCATTTTGCCATTTAAACACTCAGCATAACTTGGAAACATCACAAACGAAACATCAATTCCATTTTGGTCTTTCAGTGAAACAATGTCAATTAGTGTTTTTGAAAGCAACGAAAAATTGAGTTTGCCATTTTCCACCACAATTGTTTCTTTTGTTTTTAGTGGATGATAAACATAGGCAACACTTTCAAGAGTGTCATTAAAACAATCAATCAAATCTTGCACCAATTCTTGTTGCTCTTCACTTGCCTGCGTGTTTGTTTCAGAAAACAATGAGGTGTTTAGCACATCTTCACGATTTATGTTTTTTAAAACTTTTTTAAGCACATCAGAAACTGTCATAAAAATCTCCTTTTAAGCCCATTTTGTAACATAGGCATCATTAAAATTTGTTGCATCATGTTTTTTTGCATAGTCAAACATTTCTTTTGCCTTGAATTCAACAAGGTTTTTTATTTGTTTTTGGTTTTGTTTGTCAAGTTCTTCATTTTGCTTGTCAATTTCTGCCAAAATTTTGTCAAAATTTTCTCGCCTTGTTTTTAAAGTTAAATCAATGGTGCGTTTGTCAAGCCCAGCATATGGCACATTCAAACAAAATGTTTGTTTTTGTTTTGTGCTGTGCACTTCAAAATGATTTGTTGCTGTGTTGAACACAACAAAATAACTTTCATCAATTTCTTTAAGGCGTTTTGAAATGTCGTGCACATCGTTTTGTATTTTTATTAACATAAATGCTCCTTTTCCCTTTGCATAAAAATGCACCCCCTATCCCGCAAAATTGCCACCAAATTTTTATGCCAAAATTAACTTATTGAAAGTTTTCCTTGTGCTCCTGGTTTTGAGCAAACAAGTTCAGCATATTTAACAAGTGTTGCGGTGTGGGTTGGAAAGCCCTCTTTTTGTCTTAAAATTTGACCTTTGTCGTTTTCAATCCATTGCCAATCTCCAAGTTGATGAATTTTGAAATCTTCACTGTTTAAAAAGAAGATTGTGCCGTTGTCAACAAATTTTTCGGCAAGAACAGGAATTCCGTTGAAAGTGATTGTTTTGTAGCCACCAGCAAGGTTTGCAATATCACAATTGATTTTGCTTTTTGAAAGAAGTTTTTGATATTTTTGTCTTGCATCAAAACTTCCACAAACAAAATTGATTTGTCCGCCAGTTTTTTCATCACATTCATCAACAACTTCCATCATTGATGCTTCACTAAAACTTGCTTCTGAAACAGTTTTTGAAATTGGTTTCAAAAATTCAAAACTTGCTTTGCTAAGTCCATAAATGCTTGAAATTGATGAGTCAAAAATTGCTCCAAGCCCAGTTAGTTCTTTGTCTTTGCTTCCTTGAACGTAAAGCGAGGTTGTTTTTGTGCTGTCTGCCATGTCTGCGGTTGCTTGGGTGCTTAAGGTGATTGTTTTGTTTGCAAAATCACACGCCAAAACACGAGTAGTTTGTTCATAAGTTCCATCAACAAAAATGTCAAGTTTTTGTCCAACCATAATGTTGTTTAGTTTGTTCACTGTCATGGTGTTTGCTCCGCTTGCTGTTGCAACTCCTGTTGCCACAAGCCCTGTTCCGTTTCCATAAAGCATACGAGCAAAGTTAAATTTGCTTGCCTCCAAAAGCCCTTCCATTTCGGCGGACAAAAGGTTTACAAATGCCCCAGCATCACTTGAAGATGCACGAAGTGCTTTGTCGGTAAGTTCAATTGTTCCATAAAGATTTTTTAAAGTTGTTTCAAAAACAACATAGTTGTTTTCGGCAACTGTTGGAAGTGAGCCAGATTCTGTGCCTGCTCCAATTCCGCCGTTAACTCCAAATGGCACAAGTTTTTTTACCAATTTTCCAACAACATCTTGTTGAGTTTTTTCAACTTGAGCCAAAAATGGATGAACTTTTGTGTTAAGTTGATTTGCCACCACATCTAAATACATTGTTTTTAGGGCGGCATTTGCTGATTGTAATGTTACCATAAGTTTCCTCCTTAAGAAAGGTTTGCCATCTTGCCTTGAGCACCTGGTCTTGAGCAAACAAGTTCGGCATACTTCACAAGTGTTGCAAGATAACTGGCATAACCTTGTTTTTGTTTTAAAATTGAACCATCTTCGTTTGTAAGCCATTCCCAATCACAAAGTTGGTGAATTTTGAAGTCGTTTGTATTAAGCATATACAAAACTCCATCTGGCACAAATTTGTCACCATAAAGTGGAATTCCATTAAAACTTAATGCTTTGTAGCCTCCTTCAAGAGTTTCTACATCAAGGTTTTTGGACATTGTTCTTAAAACAGAAGCAAATTTTCTTTTTAGTGCATTTGTTGTAACCAAAAAGTTCATTTTGTTTCCTGTTCTCATTTCAACTTCGTCCATAACTTCTTGCACAAGTGCCTCGTCAAAAGTTTCTTGACTTGATTTTGTTTTCAAAAAACTTACAAGCCATGGATAAGTTGTTTTGCTAAGTCCATAAATGCTTCCGCTTTGAGCAAAAATTGCTTCAAGCCCTGTTAGTTCTTGATTTTTGCTTCCTTGAACATAAAGTGCATAACTGCTTGCATTTGTTGAAAATGTTGAAGTTACAGCACTGCTTAATGTGATTTTTTTGTTGTCGCGGTCAATTTTGGTGATTCTTACATTTGTAAAACCTGTTACTGGGCTGTCTGAACTGTAAACATCAACCACCATGCCTTCCATCAAGTTTTGAACACTTGAAACGGTGATGGTGTTTGCACTTACATTTGCCGAGGTTACTGACGCAAGTTTTCCCGTTCCATCGCCATAAAGCATTCTTGAAAGATTAAACTTGCTTGCAGAAACAAGCCCTTCCATTTCGGCTGTCAAAAGATTTACAAATGCTCCTGCATCATCATTTGAAACTCTTATGGCTTTGTCGGAAATTTCCAAACTTCCAAACAAATTTTTAAGAGTTGAAGTAAAGTTTACATATGAGTTTCCCTCACTTGAAGGAAGAACTCCGCCTTCATCACCAGCACCAACTCCACCATTAACTCCAAATGGCACAAGGCGTTGAACATCTCTGCCATAAATGTCACTTGTGGTTTGTTTGAACTGGTTAAAAAGCACATTTGTTTTTGTGTTAAGTTGATTGCTCACAACGTCCAAATAAAGTTCTTTTAGGGCGTTTTGAGCAGTTGTCATTGTTACCATAAAACACTCTCCTTAATTGCTAAAAATTTTTTTTGCCCACTCTTTTGCTTCTTCTAGTGTTTTTGGAAAATCTTTTTCACTTTGGGTTGGCCCGCTTGGACTAGAGTTTGCAAAAATTGGTGGAGCTTTTGGTTTGTTGTTAAGTTCGGCAACATAATCTTTTATGATTGCCCTTTTTACCTCTTGGTTTTGCTTAACTTTTTCAAAAAAATTTGAATCATCTAAAAGTTGCTCGGGCGTTTTAAAACTTTGTTCAAGAAATTTTGTCCAAGCACTTTGAAGGGGATTTTTGCCATGCAAAATTTCCTTGTCTTCCAAAACAATTTGAGAAATTTGTGAAGCAAAGTTTTTTGCAAGTGGATTTTGTGTTAAAAAATCTTGTACTTGCTGATTCCAATCATCTTTTTCCCAACAAGGCATTTCCACCTGATTTGTGGCTGTTTTTTCTTCTACTGCATTCAAAGTGTCTTCCGAAGTTTCAAGCCCTTCATTTTCATTTTGATTTGTTGTGGTGCTGTTTGGAAAAGTTGTTGATTGAGAATTTTTTTGAAATTCTTTTAAAAGTTGACTTTTGCGAGTGAACTCTTTTTCCAAATTTTCATAGGCTGACTTAAGTTCTTGCAAATTCACAAATTTCCCATATGGGGAGCCTTCTTGAGTTAAATTTTGTTGTGCCATATTTTCATTTTCACACACTTTTTCATTTTGACTTACAGGTTGTTCCCCAATGTTTTCATTTTCCATAATTTTTCTCCTTAATTTTCATTTAATTGTTCTGCCTGTTTTTCAAGGCTAAAAAATTGTTTGTGTTCACGAATGTGATTTAACATAATTTGTTTTAGTTTTGGATTTTTTTGACTGGCTTCTTCAAAATCTCTGCCTAGCATAAAGCCAATGTGATTTTGAATGTGCAAATTGTGGTCATGGATTTCCAAAACTTCGGGCACTGTGCCTTTTTCCAAAAGAGCAATGTTTTCTCGCTTTGCTTTTTGAACTTGAAGCGAATTGTTGTCCAAACTGTCTTCCCAAATTCCAAAGCCCAGCATATCCAAAACTTTTTGTCGCATATCATTTGACAAAGTGCCATTTTCATCACACAAAAGACCTTTGTCTAAAAGTTCAAGCACCATCGAGCGTTTTTGCGACAAGGTTTGAACGCTTTCTGATTGTGAGTCAAAAACAACTTCGTCAGAAGTTATGTTGCCCCTGTTCCAATAAAAGAAATTTGCAACTCCGTTTTGCCCAACAATTCGGCTGATTCGCTCGCCCGCAACAAATTGTTTGCAAAGTCTTAGCATTTGCTGAGCAATTTCTTTTATGGCAAACTTTATGTTTTCACTGCTTGCCGAAATGCGTGCATTTTCTTGTTCAATCAAAATTTGAAGTGCCACACCACTCATGGTTGCAAGTTGGGTTGTGTTTGAAGTGAAAATGTCATTTATTCCGCTGATTTGCAAAAATTCAGCAAGCAATTTTTCTTCCTCTTCCGAAAAACTTACTGGCACAACATCGGCATTCATCATGTGTGGCAAATTGCTTCCTTGACGATAGACCAAAATTTTGCCCGGTCCAATGCCTTCTTCTTCCAAAAGGTCAATGTCAACCGAACCGTCCTCAACGGCAAGCACTCCCATTGAAGTGCGATTCATAAATTCATGTTTTCTGTTTTTTACGGTGTTGTAGGCTCTTTGAATTGGAATTAACCTTTCAACAATGCTTCCGCCCCAAAACAATGATGGTTGCTCAATTGCAACTTGTCTGACAAACGGAAAACCTCGCTCACCATCTTTAAGATTTTTGTAAGGAAGTTCACCATTAAACACAAGTTCATCTTCCACCACCACAATCAACCTGCCGTTTGGATAATTTTTGCTTGGCATTTCATATTTTTCAATAACCATTGCCTGATTGTGCCTTATGGTTTTTGAAATTTTTGAAAACCCTGAAAGATTTAGACCAGAATTTTGAACACTTGAAAGAGCAAAAGTGTCAACATCTTTTCCTTTAACTTTAACTCCCCAAAGTTTTTCAATGGTGTCGGTGTCATAACTTTTAGCATGAATCAAACTTTGACAATGTTGCAAACTTTGTGAAGAATTTGAATCTGGAAAAATTTCAAAAGGCGAACAAACCACAATGTCAACATCTCCTTCAAAAATTTTTTCACCCATTGAGGTAAGCCCCACCACCGAACCTTTGCTACTGTTCCACACAATTTTATAAAAAGCCGTTCCGCAAACCTCACTCCAATAAGTTGCACTTGAAACAAGTTTGCTGAAATCAAGTTTTGAGGAAAGCGATTCCAAAATGTCCCTGCAAACTTTTGCATTTGCAACATCATCTTCATCACTGCTTGCTGGCAACACTGCCATGGTTGGTTTTACCAAAGCAAGTTTTGCTGTTCGGCTTTCCATAAGCGGAGCAATGTGATTGAAAACCTCTCGCTCTTCCCAAAAGTATTGCTTGTCTGTTTCTTTTAAGATGCTGTTTGAATTCACATCACAGTATTGATTTCCTATTAAAAAATTTATGTTAAGTTTCCACTGATTTTCAAAAGGTTTGCGTTCTTCTTTGCGTTTTGCAAAATCTTTCCACACCTCAGACACAAGTTCTTTTTGCTGTTTTTTTGTTAATTTTTGTTCCATTTTTTT
>CAVEAP010000003.1:4966-29085 GCA_963613725.1 Mediterraneibacter torques | reverse complement strand
ACGCAAAACACTGCTCCAACAAACTTAGAATATAACAGCGAAAATCACATTTTGTCTTGGGAGCCAACAGCAAACACCAGTTACACTGAAGATTTTAATGGCATCACTGTTAACCCAAAAGTTGATGACAACAATGGCTATCTTGTAAGCATTTATGAGCAAGATGGCACCACACTTTTAACACAAATCACAAAAGACAAAAACCAAAATGTTTGGCTTCAAAACAATGTTGACCTAACTGACTTTTTAAAAGGAAAAGCAGGCAAGTTTGTTGCAACAGTCAAAACTTTGGGTGGTTATTTGATTTTCACAGAATCACCAGAATCTGCATCACGTGAATTTTCAAACAACATTGTGCTTGATGCTGTCAAAAATGTTGAAATCACAAACACCAACCAAAGCATTGAAAATCACAAACTCACATTCAGCGTAACGCCAAATGCCGTTGGTTATCAAATTTTTGTAAACAACACTTTCAGTGGAATTTTTGTTGACACTTCAAGTGAAACCCCAGTCATAAAGGTTCTTGATGAAAATGGAAATTATCAAACAAACACAAACTACGCCATAAGTTTGTCAGATGGCGTGCTAACTTTTTCTGGGTTTGATTATTATTTTGACACTCAAAAACAAGGAACCTATGCTTTTGCTCTAAAATCAATTGCAAGCCAAGGCGGTTATTATCTTGACAGTGAACTTTCAGAAAGTGTGAATTACAACTTTGTTCGCTATTTGCCGGTGCCAGAAATTGCAACCAAACAGCAAACCGAAACAGAAAGCAACAATTTGTATGTAACATGGAAAAGATATGACAAAGAAACCAACAAATTTGTCTATGATGAATCTGTTCAAACTTTTGACATTGTCGTAAATGATTTTGTTATTTCAATTGATTCTCAATCAAAACTTGCTTCGTGTGTGGACAAAAATGATGACAGTCTTTATTCCTATGACATTTCAAACTATGTTATTCCAGGAACAAAAAACAATGTTTACCTCAGGGCAAACAGTTTTTCTGAACACACAGGAACTCAAAGTGAAATGCTTGAAAATGTTCCATATTATTACTACATTCAAACTGCTTACAAAAAAGAAAATGTAACCTTGCAATCTGTTGTAACCAAAAAATCTTGGGGAGAAACGGAAGATGTTAGGTTTGAACTTGTTTACAGTTCCGAACGTTATGCAAACAAATTTACTTTTGGTTTTTCTTATGTTGACAGCGAAAATAACACACAAGAAGCCAAATTTTCTGAGTATTTCTACTCTGATGGAAAAACAAATTCTTACAAAACAACAGAGGTAAATGTCAACTTTATTTCTGCCTACACCAAAACAAATGTGTCAATAATTGTTGCCTATGACAGTGCAGATTCTTCCACAGCAAACCCAAGTGTTGATAAAAATTACATCAAAGAGGGAACATTTGGATTTGAATATGCCGACAACACAAGAATGCCTTCTGTTACAGGTTTTAAATATGATTCAGAAACTTCAATTTTCACATGGAAATTTCCAAAAACAGCAAGCGAATACATTGACAATTTTGGTTGCTCCTATCGTTACATCACAAATGGAGTTTATGATAACATTGTGGCAGATTTTCTTCCAAAATCAAACGCAACAGTTGATCCAAATGATTCAGATTACCTAATTTATTCTGCACTTTTCAATTTCACACGGGCGGGACAAGTTGAATTTTCAATATGGCCATATTCTTCCTCATCAACTGTTCAAAGTGGTAAAAGCACTTCACAAACAATTAATGTTAATGTAAAACTTGATGCACCACAAAATGTTGAAATCACAAGAAACTTAGACACAAAAACAATTTTCATTTCTTGGGACATCATCAGCAGACAAAACCCTAGCGGAGATGCCTACAACGTAAAACTTTATTCTTGCAAAGATGATGGCACCGAAGAAGAGCTTGGAAGCTGTGTTGTTGGGCAAGCAAATGCAAGAATAACAATTGATGCAAGTTATGTCTATGAAAAAGTTCTCTATGAAAGGCGAAATCTTAAAGCAAAAGTTTGTGCTTGTGGCTACACGGTTAGTGGCGGTGGAGCATATATTCAAAGTGAAACCACTGAAAGTGAAATTTTTGAATATTTGCCAGTGCTTGAAAAACCAGTTGTAACCCTAAATGAAAATGTTTTTCAAATCACCAAAATTCAACCAGAAAACTTTGTTACAAACTACAAGGTTTATTACTACAACGGCGAAACACAAACCAGCAATGAAGCAACCCTTTTGGGCGAATATCAAATGTCAAGCGGAACAACGGCAGAGTCTTTGATTAGTTTTGAAAATTCAAACTACACCCTAAAAGCAAAACTTGCCGACTACCTTAACAACAAAACCGTTGAAACAGGGCTTTACAAAATGTTTGTTGTTGCATCAAACACTGGTTGGCTAAATGCCGATGGAAGTTATGTTCAAAGCGAGGCAAGTGTTGAAACCGAGCTTAAAGTTACCAAAAAATTTGATTCTCCAACAATTGTTGATGCCAATGGCTACACGGGTGAGCAATCAACCGAAAGCGATGCCGAACAAATTCCAACTTTTAGCATAAGTTTCAAAAATGTTACTGGCAAAAATTTGACAGGAACAAAAACAATTTTGCCGGGAAGTTACACCATAACAGCAGAACAAAATTCAACTGTTTTAACTTTGCAAATTTTGCTTTCAACCGAAAACGGACAAACAATCTACAAACTCATGCACAATGACAGCACTGTTCCTTTTGAAAATGCAAATGGGGTTTTAACAGCCTATGACAGTGCTGACAACACAACCATTGTTGCAACTTTAAGTGTTACTCAAAACAACCTTAACCTAAATTACTATCCAACAACAAACTTCATGGCACACACACAATATCTTTTAAAAGTTGTTGCCAATGAAAATTCACAAAATCATTTCACAGAATCTGATTTTGCAACAAAACGTTTCACACCAAAATCGGCAATAATCAGGGCACCAGAAATTGGTTTTTATGAAGATTCAACCCTAAAAACCTATGTTACAACATCAAGCGACATCACAAAACCACTTTCAATCTATGCAAAAGCAACCGACAACTGCTTCTATGACAGTAGCAAAACTGGTTCGTGGCTAAACATTTATGTTCAAACACTCTATGGTTCAACAAACATTGAAAAAACATTTGAAAAACAAACAGCAACTTTAACCACCTATCAAAGTGGAGATGACAAATATTTTGGCTACCTCTTTAATTCTGCCGAAATTTTTGGCGACAATTGGGGAATTTTCAGCATACAAATAAGCTATTGTGGAAATCAATATGCCAATGCCAGCACAAAATCAAGCCCAATCTATGTTTACTATTCCACTGCACTTCAAGCGCCAACGGCAATCAATGTCAAGGCAAAGGCAATTGGCTCAACAGAACCAGCAACACTAAGCATCACAATGCTAAAAAACATTGTTGAACAAAACTTCAAAGGTTTTGAACTAACAGTCAGCACGGTCAGTAGCACCGATGTAAGTGTTCCTCAAACAACAACTTTTGACTTGTTGCTTGAAAAGGACAAATATTTTGATTCTAAAATTGAAGAAGAATTTTTGGTAACCTACATCTACAACATTCCAATCAGTGAAATCAATGGTTTCAAATTGCCAGATAAAAGTTACACTTTTTGGACAAGTTTTGACTACAACTTTGAATTTTCAGTTGCAAGCCGAAGCTTAGATGCTGTTTCAAAAAATGTTTATGGCTCGCTTATCACAAATGGTGACATGCCAAACGAATTTGTGTTCCAAACCGAGTCTGAAAGCATTTCAAAAACAATCATAACTTCAAACAAAACCCCAACACCAACCAACTTAAAAATATCTTCAAATGGTGTTGTTTCGTGGAGTGAAGTTCCAAATTCAACCTATGGCTATGCCTACTATGTTTGGGATTTATCACAAAACGCTTACACACTAATTTCAAACAGTGGAACAACTTCGGATGTGGTAATGCTCAAAGATGGCGAAGTTCACATCACCAATGAACTTCCTTTCTACATGTCAAATTATGACAGCTACAAAAGTCAAACAAATTTTTGGATTGAAACCGAAAATTCGCAAAACAATTTTAAAATTCAAAATTATGATGCAAATGACAACACAAAAATCTATGGTGTTATTGTCTATGCAAAATCAACTGATGAAACTGTGGGCTACTCATCAATTGCTTATGAAATTTTTAACGCCGAAGCAAAAAATTTTGATGAACCAACCCCAACAATTGAATTTGATGTTGAAAAAGAGGAATATACTCTTGTTTGGGACAATGTTTTCAAAAACATTTCATCATCTTTAACAAACCCATACATCCACTACAACATTATTGTGGCTCAGGAAGGCAAGGAATCAAAAACTTACAACACTGCTAATGGAAGTATATTTTTAACCGAAAACGGAAAAACAAAACTAAAACTAAGCGAAATTACAGCCAATCCACGAGAGTGTTTCACAACAATGTCAATTTTTGATTTTAGTGTTCAAACCGACAACGGCAGGTCTGTTACGGTGTTCAAACCAAAAACAATTTCAACCTCACTTTATTTGCCAATAAGCATTTCCACCAATGTTGAGGGCTTTGATGTTGAAATTCAACAAGACAACACCATCTACATTCTCAAATGGAACGCCTCAAAGGACAGCACAAAAAAATATTATGCAACCACCTACAATTTCTACATAACACGCAATGATGTAACAAGTCTTGACATAAACAAATCAACAGGAATTGCAACTAATGCCATTGACCAAATCACTGCAAAAGTTCCAACTTTGCAAATGCCCGAAAGCACCAAAATTGAAAAAAGTTACAACATTTCTTCACTGGGACCATTAATTGTTAACATTGAAGGAAATGAAGAAAGCGGAGTTTCCTACACTTGCGATGTTTCCGAATGGATAAAAGCGCTTCAAGCAAATGATAATGGCAAAGGCAGTTATTTTGTTTGGGCAACTGTTGCAACTGATTTTGAAGAAAACATAATTTCAACCTACTCGGCAGATAGCAAAAAATCAATTTCATTTTATGACCAAGCAGGAAAAGTTTCTGACCTTGTCTATGAATATTCCTTTAACGATGGTGACAGACAAAAACTTCTAAAATTTAACATGTCCACCGAAGAATTAGAGAATTCACTTCTAAAAGTTGAAGTTCTAGACCTTGACAGCAACGAAAAACAATCACTTGGAACCTACAATGGTGATTCAATTGACTGTGCTTATTATGGAACTTCAGGCAAGCTATCCTCAAAGTTTGAAATACGTTATTTGAACGCTTCTGATGAAAAAAGTTTTTCCAAAGATGTTGATGGAACTTCATCAGTTCAACTTAATGTGTTTGATTATTTTGAAAATGTGAAATCAGGTAAATTCAAAGTTCAAGTTACCATTGTTCCTTCGGACCCAAATTCTTTCATGCGAACAGGCGAGGCGGTTGAGTGTGAATTTATCAACAACCGAAAAATTAAACTAGATTCCAGCAAAACATACATTGACATCATTGTTGACAGCTACATCAAATCTGTTGGCACCTCACTTACCATTCAAGACGAACGAACTCCTACCTATGGCGAACCTGTTTTTGACACTAGTTACAATGAAATCATCAAAGAACATCTTAATGCAAACATTTTTAACATGAAAGGTCTTCGCTCGGGGCTTTCCGAAGAAGAAAAACAATCTGAAATAAGCAGTTATGTTGTTTATTTTTACCAAAATGAAAATTGTGTTAAAAAAATTGAGCTTAAAACAAGTGTTTCAGTAAGTGAGCTTCCTCAATATGTTCCTGCTGGCGTTTATCAAATCAAAATTGTTGCAAAAGGCGACAACCTTTACTATTCCGACAGTGACATGCTTAACTACACCTTTGGTGGTAAAAGTGACAACATCACAATTTACAACCGCCACATGATAAAACAAGATGTTCAAGGCAGTGCATCTGAAACAAGAACCAATGATTACAACACCTTAACCAATCTTGTGATAGAGCATGGAATCACCGAAAGTGGTGTCACCTATGACATTTATTGCTTTACGGAAAAAGGTGAGGTTGCTTGGAGTGAAAGAACAACAACCGAAGAAAAAAATGGACAAATTGTTGGCACTGTTTCGGTTTATCAAATGATGCTTAAAAACATCGAAAAAATGGCTTATGGCAACTACTACTTCCAAACAAAATGGATTGCAAGTAAAACTGACATTGAAAATTACATTTTAAGCAGTGATTTGAATGAAGCACCAAAAATTTCCTATGTTCATCAAATAAAAACCATTCATGCCCAAATTTTAACAAATGGCAATGAACAGGGAAACAAATTTATCTATGAAACCCAAAGCAAAACAATCAATGAAGTGAACTACACTTGGTATGATGACGACAATATAAAAGGTTATGTAACAGGCTCGTGTTTCTACACCATTTTGTTAGACCCAGTTTTGAACACTGTTTTAAAATATCAAATTGAAATGCGTTCTTCTTCCATTGGTGATTCTCAATATTTTGATGCTTATGTAAAAGTAACTTACATCGATGATGACAATGATGGCATTTACAAAATTAAATATGAACTTCTTGACGGTGTTCAAACCCAAGGGAGTGATGGAACAATCAAAACAGAAAAAACAAGCACCCTAGATGCAGGCGGAAAAACGCACCAATTGTTTGAACTTACAACAATGACCGATCCTAAAACAAGCACTGAAAGAACAGTTTTAAAGTTCAATGCACTTTCCTACATCTACACAACCGAAAAAATTGTTGACCAATATAATTTCAACAGTTATTTCTCCGATGTTTTGCGTGGTGAATTCAACGACAGCATTAAAGATTCCGCAAAACTAGCAAACCCAGTTGCATGTTTTAGCAACAACAACAACTACAACAAATATGAATTCTGTGATGTCTATGCAACCAAAAATGACTTGGTTGAAACTCAAGAAACCAAATTTGATTTTTGGAACATGACAAATGAAACAAGCTTGTCAATCACAAATGTAATTCTTAACACTGATGAAACCAGTTCTAACTATGGGATTCTTAGTTGGCACTTCATTGACAACACAAGAATTTCCACCGAAAACAAATTTAAGTTTATTGTTTATGTAAATGGACACAACTTTGAAGTTGAGCAAAAAGATGCTCGAACTGATTATGAATTGTCGCTTGTCGAGGTTTTGCTTGCAGATAATGACAAAAATTCAAACGCAAACACCATTGAAATGTTCCTAAGAGTTGAAAATGGAAAAAACAACCTTAACAAAGTTGGTTGGATTGACACGCCACTTATTACCAACATAAAAACAACCGATGGCGTTAGTGTTTTTGACAATGCATTCATTTGGAAAACAAACCTTGCCCGAGGTGGCAAACTTTCTGAAGCAAGCTGGCAAACTGCTGGATTTGAGGCAGGAGAGGTGAAATTTGGCTATCAATTTAACAAATACTATGCTCAAGATGAAAGACTTTGGGAAAACGGAACAGTTGGTGAAACAACCAAAGTTATGTTCAAACTTGATGTTTATCGTTTGAATTTAGAAAACTACAAAATCTACTACAACACTTTAAGTCAGCTTAATGTGGGGCTTAAAGGTCTTAGTGAAAATGTTGATTATGTTCATGCAACTTTTTCTCAAAGCGGCATTGAAAAATGGATTAACGGTGATCTTTCTTACAAAATGACATTCAGCATCATGGACAAAGATGAGATAATCAAAACTTATGGCTACAAATTTAACATGGAAAGTTTAATGCGTCAGTTTGAGGGTGAAAACAGCAATTGGTTTGAAGCAGGAGAGTTAAAAACAGGTGGCTACTACATTGCAATTTCGCTTGTTTCTTCAAATCCATCTCTCTATGCCGATGCTCCAATCTTTTTCCAAACTGCCAAAATTTTGGCTCCATGGATAATTTCCGATGTTGAACTAACCGACACCATTGATGATGCTGAGTGGCAAAAAACCTATCCAGTTTATGCAAACACCAAAATGCTTCATGATGGCGACAGTAACACAAAAATTGATAACTACAAAAGAAATTGGGCAAGCAACGAAAACAAGCGCAATGTGTTCCTTAAATTCAAGGTTAACCCAGTAAGTGTTGACGGGCAAAACTTTTACCCAACCAGCTATTCTTTGGCTCATGCAAAAACTTTTGAAGAAACAGAACAAAGCAGTGCGGTTTTTGTAAGTGCATTAGCACCAATTTCACAAACTCCAATCAATGGCTACATCTACATCAACATTTCCAACATGTTCCAACCAAAATCAGCACAATCAACCAATGTCCTTGATGCCAATTTCTTGTATGATTTTGGTAAGCATTATTTCCGTATTTACGGAAACAAAACAGATGAAGTTGCAGAAATGTCAAGCACAAGGTCATCAAGCACCAACAAAGTGGCAATGCTTCACTACATCAAACTTCCAAACATAACCGATGATGAAGACAACCCAGTTTTCTTGCAAAGCAGTGCAAGTCCAGCAGAACTCAAATTCTTGTGGGAATGTCAATTTTTCAACCTTCTTAAAGGTAGCGATTTTTCTGGAAATGAACCTTTCATCCAAATTTCAAACACCATTCACTATGAAGAAAAGCAAATTTACGAAACAGGTGGAGATGTGCCTATATGTGTCATCAACACAAAAGCAAAACCTGAAGCTAGCAAATTAAAGTTCATAAACACAACCGATGTCAGCACTGGCAGACAATATTCCTTAGGGTTCAACATTAGAGACACCTCCCAAAATGTGCTGAAAATAACTCCAATAACACCTACAACAGGTTTTCTTACAAACATCTTAACATTTGTTGTTTGTGCTAATGGCTTTGGCGGGGGTTATGTGCTAGATTCTGATTCCTATCAACATGAACTTGCCAAATTTGCTCTTGGAAACGATGCGCCAGAAGTTGGAATTTCCACCACAAAAGGCACAGAAGGTTTCCTTTATGTCAGCGAAGATGATGATTTTGAAACAATCAAATCAAATTCCTACTACAACCTTTACTTGTCCATTAATTGCCAAGACTATATGATGAAACTAGATTCAAACAGCAAAGTAAAACACATCGGATACAATTATTATTGTGTTGTAATGGTTCAAGCAGGTTCAAAAAACACCATGGCAGTGGGTCCAACCAAATATTTGTATGTCTGGTGGGATGGGAAGACATCAAACGCAAACGTCATAATTGATGTCTATGACGACAACCCTTACACAAACAAAAATCAAAACAACCTAGCAACATTTTCATCTGGCAAGGATGTTAGGGACTTTTATGCAAAATATGATAGCGAAAGCCAAACTCTTGAACTTGCTGGCATTCCTTTGCACCTTGATTGGATGTTTATAAAATCGGTTGACCAAACCAGTTTTCACTTTGCTGTGCCAAGAGAGTGTGAGTTGGTTGCCGAGGTTGTTGTTGAAAAAACAATAATAATCACAAATCCAAATGGCGAAACAATCACGCTTAAAAACAGCAAAGGTTCGGTTCAATTCCAACACCGAGTTCGCTACCGAACCCCAACAATTGCAGAAGTTATCGTCACAGACAAAGACGAAGAATATGGTGGCATTGAAGGCGTAATTGAAAACGAAAAAGATGCCGAAGGAAAAATCAAAAAAGACGTTTTTGTGTTCAACTATGTTGAAGACAGTGAAGACCCAGACACACAACCGGGTGAAATCGTAAAAGACATGCAATTTGAAATCACCATCAGCAATGTTTCACCAGAAGCCGATCGCCTTGAATTGATTATCCTAAAAGGTGATTCTGTAAAAAATCTCAACGATTATGACCTAGACACCAAAAATCAACCAAGAAGTGATGGTTCTTCATATTTGTATGTTAGCAAAAATGATGTGAGTGCGGTTAAAAACCCAGAACTCATTCGCCTTGTCATTCCGTTGCCAGTCTATGAAAATCAAAACAAAAACATAGAATGGTGGTGCAACAATTGGTATGAGATAACCGACAACTACAACACAAGAACCATAAAACTAACCCTAAATGAATGCTTCTTCATTGAATATGAAAAACAAAATGGTTCAAACAGCTTTTCCTCAGACACCGACTCCGAAGAAAGCGAAAGTGAAATCTACAACACCATTGTAGACACTTTCATTCCAAGCGGAATCACTTTCACTGCCCGAAGCTATGATTCTGACGAAAACAAATCATATTTATCACACAAAGGTAATTCTGGTAATTTCAAATTCACCGACAACTCAAGCCCAGACTATTTGTCCAACATTTCTGTTAACAAAGACAAGCAAATAACAGAAATCGACACAAACTTGTTTAAGAAAGATAATTCTGTTAAATTCAACAACTGGGGATTATACACAGAAACGCCCGCTGGTCAAGACATTTTCACTTCATTCGACAATCCAAAAATGCTCTACACAGTCGTAGGCATTTCGGACAACGATGGACACATGTCAAGTTATGTTGGTGGAGCAAGAGAGTTAGAACAAGAAGAACATAAAACCATAACCATCAAAAAGCAACTTTCTTGGGTTGAAACCCGCAACAAAACCGATGAAAATGAACAGGTTATTGACAGAACCATTGAAATGGACTTTATGGGTGTTCAAGAAAATGGCGAAGAATTTATTCATGAAACCACACAAACTTCAAGTGGCAAGCAACTAATCACAATAAATTCAGATGGTGTTTCCAACCTAACCTATGGCAATTCAACCTCTGAAGCCTATGTAACAAACCCTTATCTTTTGCTCTATAACAAGCCAGACACAAATCAATGCTATCCTCAAGCGTTCTACACAAACATTAACGGGGCAGATTTGAAACTTGACTTTACTGTTGAAGTTTTATATTACTCTAACAAAGAGCGAAAATATCTGCCAATGCTTGTTGGCGGAAGTGGTGGAGAGCCAATCAAAGTTACCCTAAACAATGATCAAACCTCAACCTCAAACTGCATCACATCAGTGGAACAAGGCAAAAACTATGACTTCTACAAACTAATTGATGACAACATTGGCAAAAACACCACAGTATCATCCGATGGAAACCTAATTCAATTCAAAGTCACCGTAAGTTCAACAGACAATGAATCTTTGTGGACAACAAGCAGGTCAATGACAAGAGATTTCGTTTTTTTCCACCGCCTTACAACCAGTGAAATCACTGTTGACAAAGCGGTTGATTGGAAATGGTCTGATGAAGAAACCCTTACATCACGAAACAGCACAACCACAACAGGGTTGTTAAAGCCAGAAACAATCAACTTTGGATTCACCTACAACAAATTAGAAAATGCAGGGGTTAAGGCTGTTTCCTACAAATTGGGAATTTATGATGACAATGCAGATTTGCAAGAAATCTACAGTCTTAGTTTTGTTAAAATTTTAGACAATGAAAACGAAAAGAAAATAACCTACAACCTTGTTGATGAGTTTGAATGGTATGCAGAAAAATGGAACATAAGCGATGATTCAGCTAATTTTAACAATTCCACCAAAAGATTCATCTTCACCAAAGATAATGCCGACTGGGTAACAAACACAAATTGGGGATTTGTGATGGAGCCATATTATTTTGATAGTTACATAAACGACGAAGAGTGCATCATTTATGGAAGCAAAAGAAATGCCGAACTTTCACTTATCCTAAAACTTTCGCACCTCCGAGACCTTTCAACAGAATATATATTCAATTCTTACACAACAAACAATTTGAAAGGCAATAAATTAATCAATGCCGACAATGTTGCTGATGAACTTAAAGTTGCTCCTTACTATCCTTATGACATTAATGGCAACCTAATAAAAAGAGATAGTGCCATAACAATTAATGAAATGAATGCTTTTCAAAATGCTTACGATTACAACAGCCCATACATATCAAGCAACTACTTTAATGGCTTTACAATTGAAATCTATCAAGGCAATCACGAAAATCATGACAATCTAAATGAAAGTTCCTCCAGTTTTGTTGGCAGTTACACCAGCACAGATGAGAATTTTTATGGCACGTTGGTAATTGACATTTTCAACACAATTTTGCAAAACTCTCCAGGGGGAGAATACACGGTATATTATCAATTGCAAGCAAAAACAAATGGAGTAATTCAAGAAACAATCACAAGTGATTGGAGTGTGCCAGGAAAAGTTACATACCGAAAAATCTACACCAATCCAACAGACAAAGATGGCAATGGTGACATAAAAATTTATCAAGAACAAGTTGATGGTGAATATACCGACAAAATCATAATTGAGGGCTTAGAAAATCATGAAACTTCTGTTTCTGGTGCGTTCAGCAAATCTTATTCCTACAATGCTTTTGGAACAGAAACCACTTTAAAAGGTAATGGAAAAACAAAAAACACCTACAACAACAATCTTACAACAGAGGTTTATTTGCTTCAAAACAGCATAACCAGCAATGATTCTGGTATAGCATATCAAGTAACAGATTTTATTCAAAATGGTTCAAATTCTGATGATGGACTAAATCTTCAAAGGGGTGGAACAGCCACCTACAACCTTGATCCAAACACTCTTGAAGCCTTAGTTGTTACGGCATCTCAACTTGACAATTTTATTAATAACCTTGAGTTTAAAACAAGCACGCAAATTGCAAATGCAATGGTCAATGGCAAAAATTGGGGTGGTTTGATTTTTTCTTCTTCTTGTGGTAAATTTCAAATTGGACGCAATTTTGTTGTGATTGCTGTTTATCCCGAAGATGGTAACTATGAAATTGGTTACTACACAACCATTCAACTTGATGTTTATGCCACAAGTTTCACACCAAAATTTGTAGGTGCCGAAGCGCAAACTCAAGAAGCATATGCTGGAAGTGCCATTGGATTTTTTATTGACAACAAACTTATTGGCACAGCTACGGCAACTCCTGATCCTAAAGACCCATTCAACTTAACCAATTACAGTATTAACGCACAAAAAGGCAACACAAAAGGCATTTTTGCCAATGAGGAGTTGTGGAACAGTGACGGAAGAAAAACAGTAACTTTGAATGATGGTGCGCTTAAATTGACAGACAAAGCCCCTAATGTAACAAACAAAACCTCTAATGAAAAAGAGGTAAACTACACCGTTGTCCCTTACCTAAAGGATGTTACCTACAAAGCCTTTACCTCCATCAGTTTTGTATTAACAAATTCTTACAACTATGCAAACAGTGGCACCATATGTTTTGGAAATTATGAAAACGTCAAAGAGCCATCAAAATATTACAATGGGCAAAAGTATGTAAATGGAACCAGTATAGATTCAACAACAAAACATGTCATTGACCAAGAGATAAATTTAAATATGTTAAGTTCAGATATTGATGTCCGTAATGCTAACATCTTTTCATTTAGTTGTTCCAATGAAAACGGAATATCAAAAATCATCCTAAACATTAGCTATGGATCGAATGAAACGATTGGGGGAAGAATTGTTACAAAAGCACATGTTCCAATAACAACAATAGAAAACTTTTCAATTCTCATGTATTCTCCTTTTTTTGCTAACAGTTTGGCAACAGATGAAAAAGAAGACAACTTATTGTTTAGCACTTATGGACTTCAACGAAGTGTGTCAATCAAAAATGGTGAAGAACTTTTCACGTTTACAACATTAAGTGATGATGAAACAACTGAAGAATACTCCCGAGGAACAGCACAGGAAACTGAGCGCGTTGGAACAATCAATTATAATGCTACAATTACAGAAAAAATAGAACACTATAATGAAAACAATCATGTTTTGGATATAGTGACAGTTGGTGGGGAATTATCTGTTACACAATCTCATTTTGTAAAAACAGGCTCAGAATCTACTCTTACCATCCAGAGTTATTTTGATTATAAAGAGCAAACAATTTCATACGATAAAAATAAGGATACTGGACAAATGGAGGAAACAAGCAGAACGGAAACAACAAAGCTATTAAAACCAAAAATTAGTGTTACATTAAAAGAAAATGAGCTTGAAGCCGAAGCCTCTACTGAAAACCATAAATTTTCAGAAAGAACAGAAAGTAACGCAAAAAAGGTTGTTTCTTGTATAACTCCTTCAGAACCAGAAGGATATGGTGGTGTGCACACAAAACTTAAATGGTCTAATTCATTTAAGGTTGACATAACAAATTGGGCAAAATACATTTTGGAACATAAAAATTTAATTCGATGTCCAGATTGCAAAGATTGGGAAGAAAAATATGGAATTGGCAAACAGCAATGTGGAACTTGCGGTGGTAGCGGAAAACGAGCATCTTTGGGTGAAGATATAGTTGATAATGCAAGAGAAGGAAGTAAATTTGGATCTCTAGGAATTATTGTAGGCGGTGTATGGGGAGTTTATAAAAATGTTACTGACAACACCTGTGGCACTTGTCATGGTGATGGCTGGGTTTGGTGCGGGAAGTGTAATGGCGAAGGTTGGATTGAAAAAGAAACAACCCCTGAAATAAGTTAAAATACCATCTCTTGACAAAATTTAAGTTTTGTGGTATAATTATCCTAGACAAAAGGAGAATGTTGTTATGTTAATAAATGGTGTTAGAATATTAACCAAACCTTTTCTTAAAAAGAGAAAAGTTAACAAAATTGTAAAACAAGCCGAAAAAGCCCAAACAAAGGAACTTGAAAACTACAAGGAAGCAGGCTTTAAAAGCAAAAAAGATTACAAAGCATTTTTTGACCAATGGGACAAAAGTCGCGCAACTGTTTGGCAAGCCCAAAAAAATTTTGTGGATACACAAGCAAAAGCCCAAAAAGTGCTTGATGAAATCAAAAAAAAGCATGGAGAAAATTCTCCAGAAGCCGAGTTTGCTGAAATTGCTTTGGCAAGTTCACCTCGTGCCACTTTTGAAGCAACCTTAATGAATGAAAATGAAAAGCTTTCGGCGGTAACTCCAGCAACTTTTTCTGCTTTTAAAAAACCAAGGTCAAAAAAACGAAAAATTGCTTTGGGCGTTTTGGGTGGAATTTCTGCTGTTATTGCTGGTGATTGTGCCTATTCGTTTTGGAAAATTAAAAACGACAAAATTGATGTTGGACCTGAAATAATAACTGACCCAAATCTTCCAGCAAATGTTGTTGACCCAACAAAACCTCAAATTTCAGATGCAACTGTTGAGGAAATTGTTAAAGAAAATGATGATTTAACTCCAGAGCAAGTTCAAACCAAAATCAGCGAAGTTATCAAATCATCAGACTATCAAAAACAAGCAACCGAACTTGCCGAACAAACAAACGCAAAACTTGAAGTTATCTTAAAAAATTTAAATCAAAGTTATGCCAACATTGAAAATTATGTTAACGCAAATTTCCCTAATGCCATCGATGAAGACCTTATTGATGATGAATATTCTGATGGTTTAAATATGTTTGCTCGTGATGAAAATGAAAATGTGGTAACTTTTATTGTTAGGGGTTATCATTATTGGGGTTCTTATCAAAGAACCTATGGAACTGTTGCCGTTGATGAATTTAAGTCAAGTTTTCCAAATCTCCTAAAGTATTATGAAGACAACAATGTTGAAGTTAATGTTGAAAACATTTTTGAGCCGCCAGAAAGTTTGTCTTGGAGGACTTTGGAAAAACTAAGAAATCTTGATTATGAGCAAACTGGAAATTCTTACGTGAATTTTGTTAACAGAAAACGATACAACGACCTTCTAAACACTTTTGGACTGAAAAATCTTCTTGAAGAGAATATGGACACATTTAAATCAAAACTTTCAAGTGAGCAACTTCAAGAATTTGAAAAACTTTTGCAAGAATCAAACAGCATTTGCGATGACTATGTTTCAACAATCAATGACTACAACAGCGGAATTTCACAAATTCAACAAGAACTTATTGAAAGTCTTATCATGGGTGGTTATGATGATGACTTTATCACAGGAATGCTTGTTGATGGAAAAGATTCTGACCAAACCTTTGATGACCTTGTGGAGCATTTTGCAAACCAAAAACAACAATCAAACACTTTGGACAGCCTTGCCGATGCTTCCGACAATGTTGTTGATGCTGTGTCTGATGCTTTGGACGATGCACTTTCAATGTAATCCATGTTTTGCATAAAAAACTTTTTAATTTGGCGAAAAATTGCAAAATTCATGCTACAAAAGTAATTTTTACTTACAAAAACAAGACATTTTTGTCTTGTTTTTTGTTTTTCAGCCAAGGTTTGTGTTAACAATTTTTTTTAAATCACTTAAAAATTTAACCAAAACAAAATTAAATTACACCAAAACTTAACTCCCAATTAAAAATCATTGTTTAATTTTTAAAATTTTGACACTTTCAATCAAAAAATTTTAAAACTGCCCCAAAACTTGACCAACAATTAAAAATCATTGTTTAATTTTTAAAACCTTAATATATTATTTAATCTGAAAATCTTAAAACAAAATCAAACCAAATGACATTAAAACTTAACCAACAATTTGTTATTCTTTTTGCTTAAAAGCCCAAGCAAAGCCAAAACTCTCAAACCCCCAACATTTTGCAAAATATTCCACAAATTACTTGAAAAATTTTTCGTTTTGGAGTATAATATTTATTATAAATTTAATTTTAGGAGAAAAACAAAAAATGACAAACAAGTATCGCACGCAAAAATGTGCAGAAGTTTCAAAAACTCAAGTTGGACAAGTTGTTAAACTTGCAGGTTGGGTAAGCACAATCAGGGACCATGGTGGAATTACCTTTGTTGACCTTAGGGACCAAACAGGAATCATCCAAATTGTTGTTGATGACAGCAAAAAACTTTCGGGCGTTAGCCGTGAGGCTGTTATTTCGGCGCAAGGAGTTGTTCGCCTTCGTGGTGAAGACAACGTGAATCCAAAACTCAAAACTGGTGAAATTGAAATTCTTGCCGATGAAATTGAAGTTTTGGGTGCGGTTTATGCTCCGCTTCCTTTTGATGTTGAGGACAGCAAAAATGTTAGGGAAGATGTAAGGCTTAAATATCGCTTTTTGGACCTTAGAAATCCAGAACTTTACAAAAACATTATTTTCCGTTCACAAGTTATTGACTTTATGCGAGAAGAAATGAAATCAATGGGTTTTTTGGAAATTTCAACTCCAATCATCACTGCAAGCAGTCCAGAGGGTGCTCGTGACTTTATTATTCCAGCCCGTCAACATCCGGGCAAGTTTTATGCACTTCCACAATCACCACAAGTTTTCAAACAACTTTTAATGGTTAGTGGTTTTGACAAATACTTCCAAATTGCACCATGTTTTCGAGATGAAGATGCTCGTGCCGACCGTGCCGCTGGAGAGTTTTATCAACTTGACATGGAAATGGCTTTTTCAACTCAGGAAGATTGGTTTGAAGTTGGCGAAAAACTTTACACCGATTTGTTCTCAAAGTTCAGCACAAAAACAATGACAAAAGCGCCTTTTCCAAGAATTCCTTATTTTGAAAGTCTTGAGCGTTTTGGAACAGACAAACCAGACCTTCGCAACCCACTTGAAATCAAAGATGTTACTTCAGTTTTTGAAAACACAGGCTTTAATGCTTTCAAAAACAGCACCGTAAAAGCAATTTGTGTTGACAACCTTGCGGGACAACCAAGGTCGTTTTATGACAATCTTACAACTTTTATGATTAACAACCAAAGCAAAGGACTTGCATGGATAAAAGTTGAAGACAATCTTGAATTTAACAGCCCAATTGCCAAATTTTTGACAGAAGAGGAAAAACAAGCACTTATCAAAATTTTAGATGCAAAAGTTGGCAGTTCAATTTTTATGCTTGCAGGCAAAAAACCTTTAACCACCAAACTTGCTGGAATTCTCCGCAAAGAACTTGGCGAGCGTCTTAACCTTTGCAATCCAAACACCTATGCTTTTTGTTGGATAACAGATTTTCCACTTTATGAAATCAACGATGATGGTGAACTTGATTTTGCTCACAACCCATTCTCTCAACCAAAAGGTGGAATGAAAGCCTTTGAAAAACCAGTTTTGGAAATGCAAGCAGACCAATGGGATTTGGTTTGCAACGGCTATGAACTTGCAAGTGGGGCAGTTCGCAACCACAATTGCGAAGTTATGGAAAAAATGTTTGAAGTTGTTGGCTATGGTGCCGATGTTGTTAGAGCAAAATTTGGAGCGCTCTATGATGCGTTCAAATATGGTGCTCCACCACACGCTGGAATGGCTCCGGGAATTGACCGCACACTTATGCTTTTGCTTGATGAAGTTAGCATCAAAGAGGTTATTCCATTCCCTCTCAACAAATCTGCTTATGATCCACTTACAAATGCGCCAAGCACAGTAACAGACAAGCAACTTGCAGAAGTTCACATCAAAGTGGACATCAAAGATGAAGAATAATTTTTCATTTTGCAAAAAAAACCTAAAAAAACACAAAAAATCAAAATTTTTGCTTAAAAAACTTTAAAGGAGAAAAAACATGATAACAGTTACCAACCTTGAACTGTCCTTTGGCGGGCAACCGCTTTTTAAAGATGTAAACCTTAAATTCACACCAGGCAACTGTTATGGTGTTATTGGGGCAAATGGTGCTGGAAAATCAACTTTTTTAAAACTTTTGTCTGGAGAACTTGATGTTAGCAAAGGTTTTATTGAAATCCCACCAAAACTTCGTATGTCTGTGTTAAAACAAGACCATTTTCAGTTTGACAATTTCACTGTTATGGACACCGTCATAATGGGCAACAAAAAACTTTATGACATCATGAAGCAAAAAGAAGCCCTTTACATGAAACCAGATTTTTCGGAAGAAGATGGAAATCTTGCCGCCGTTTTGGAACAAGAATTTGCCGAAATGGGTGGTTGGGATGCCGAAAGTGATGCCGCCAAACTTTTAAATGGACTTCTTATTCCAGACAATTTGCACTATGAAATGATGCACAATCTTAATGGCTCAATCAAAGTTAAGGTGTTACTTGCTCAGGCACTTTTTGGAAATCCCGACATTTTGCTTTTGGACGAGCCAACCAACCACATGGATGAAAAAAGCATACATTGGCTTGAAGATTTTTTGCTAGACTATGCAGGCACAGTGATTGTGGTGTCGCATGACCGCCACTTTCTTAACACTGTTTGCACTCACACCGTTGATGTTGACTATGGAAAAATTACAATGTGGGTTGGAAACTATGATTTTTGGTATCAATCTAGTCAACTTATGCAACAACTAACCAAACAGCAAAACATGGCAAAAGAAAAAAAGATTGAGGAACTAAAAGCCTTCATTCGCCGTTTTGGGGCAAACAAAAGCATGGCACGACAAGCCACCAGCCGAAAAAAGATGCTTGAAAAAATTCAAATTGAAGAAATGCCCGCCTCAAACAGAAAATATCCTTACATCAATTTTAAGTTTGAAAAAGAACTTGGAAAAGAAATTTTGCATTTTGATGAAGTAAGTTTCAGCCTTGATGGCAAAAAAGTTTTAAACAAAGTTTCGTTCAGGGTAAACAAAGATGACAAAATTGCAATTTTGGGCGACAACGAAAATGCTGTCACTGCTTTTTTTGAATTGCTTTCAGGTTCGGCAATTCCAGAAAGTGGAAAAATTGAATGGGGAAAAAGTGTGCAAATCAGTTATCTTCCAAAAGACCAAAGTGCATTCTTTGACAACAACCTAAAAATTGTTGAATGGCTTTCACAGTTCAGCAAAGAAAAAGATGGAACATTTTTGCGAGGCTTTTTGGGGCGAATGCTTTTTTCTGGAGATGATGCAAACAAGCAAGTGAAAGTTTTGTCTGGAGGCGAAAAGGTTAGATGTATGATGTCTAAAACCATGGTGGAAGGTTCAAATGTTATTTTAATGGACCAGCCAACCAACCACCTAGACCTTGAAAGCATCACCGCCCTAAACAATGGCATGAGTGATTTTAAGGGAGTTTTGCTTTTTGCTTCACACGACCACCAACTTTTGCAAAGCATTGCCAATCGCATTTTTGAATTAAAAGATGGAAAACTGATTGACCGTATGTGTGACTATGAAACTTATTTGGAAAAATACAGAAATTAAATTTGCAAAAATTGGCTCCAAAAAACTTAAAAAAAGTTAAAAATATGGTGTAAAAATGCCAATTTTCACAAAAAAGTTCTCAAAAATCATAATTAAAAACAATTTGAGGTAAAAAATGAAAATATACAACACATTAACAAAAACAAAAGAAGAGTTTGTTCCGATTCATGAAAATCAAGTTAATATGTATGTCTGTGGTGTAACAGTCTATGCTCCAATTCACTTGGGGCATATTCGCTCTTACATTGCTTATGACATTATGGCGGAATATTTTGCAAATTTCAAAAACTACAAAGTCTTGTATGTTCGCAACATAACCGATGTGGGTTCGGTTGTCGGTGATGCCGATGAGGGTGAAGACAAAATTGAACTAAAAGCAAAAAATGAAAATGTTCATCCACTTGAACTTGTTGACATAAACATAAAAGGAATGTGGGAAGGTTTGGATGCTGTTCGTTGCCGAAGACCAAACATAAGCCCTCGTGCAACAGGCCATGTGGTTGATATTATTGAAGCGGTCAAACAAATGATTGAAGGTGATTTTGCTTACGAACTTGATGGAAATGTTTATTTAGATGTTTCAAAAATAAAAGACTATGGAGTTTTGAGTGGAAACACCATTCAAAAATTAAGCGCAGGAGCAAGAATTGAATGTGACAACCGAAAACACACCCCCTATGATTTTTCGGTTTGGAAAAAAGCACAGCCAAACAGCGTGCTAAAATGGAACAGCCCTTGGGGTGTTGGCTATCCGGGATGGCACATTGAATGCAGTGTTATGAGTCAAAAATATTTGGGCAAAAATTTTGACATTCATGGTGGTGGACGGGAACTGCAATTTCCTCATCATGAAAATGAAATTGCTCAAAGCAAAGCTCTTGGGTGCGGAATGCCCGCAAACTTTTGGGTTCACACAGGAATGTTAAATGCCGAAGATGGCACAAAAATGAGCAAGTCCAAAGGAAACTATGTAACCGTTGAAGATGCTCTAAAAAAATATGGTGCATTAAAACTTAGGTGGATGTGTGCTTTTTCTCACTACCGCAGTCCGCTTGCTTTTTCAAAAACCTTGCTTGACAGCATTGATGGGGAATACAAAAAACTTGAAAACTTTTTTGCAAATCTAAACAGCCACAAGGGTGAAAATTTCAGCCAAGAATTGCATGAAATTTTGATTGATTTTGAAAACAGGTTTTCAGTTCAAATGGATGATGATTTTAACACCCCAAATGCACTATCTGAAATTTTTGCTTTCACAAAAAAAGCAAATGAACAAATTGCACTTCAAAACTACAATGAGAAAAATGTGCAAGAAATCACAAATTTTTTTGAAAAATTAAACACCGTTTTCAAAGTTTTTGATTTTTTAAACAAAAAAGAAGAAAATTTTGACAGCAATCTAGAAAAAGCCGAAAAACTTGTTTTAAGTCGTAATGAATTTAGAAAAGCAAAAGATTTTGAAAGTGCAGACAAAATTAAAAAGCAAATCATTGATTTGGGTTACGAAGTTGTTGACAATCGTGATGGAACAACAACAATAACAAAAAAATAAGGAGAAATTATGAACAGAAGGGTGATTGTGTCGGTCATTGGAAATGCAGCGTGTTGGTATGAAAGTTGCAAAGAAAGTGACAAAAAAAAGTGGAAAGTTGCGTATGATTTGGGCAAAGCATTGGTGGATAATGGCTATCGTGTTTTAACAGGTGGTGGACGAGGAGTTATGAGGGCTGCCATGGCGGGCGCTCATGCAAGTCAAAACTATCGTGAGGGAGACACCATTGCAATAGCACCAAGTTATGATGACAATGCCGTAAATGATTTTGCCGACATTGTTATTGCAACTGGGCTTGAGGAATATCGTGATTGCATTGTTGCAAACAGCCAAGTTGTTGTTGCTGTTGGGGGCGGAAGTGGAACGCTAATGGAAATTAGTGCGGCATGGAAGCACGCAAGACTTTTGATTGCCTATGACAATGTTGAGGGGTGGAGTGCCAAAGTTGCGGGAGAGCCACTTGACACCTGTCATCGCTATGACTTCAAAGAAGACAAGGTTTGGGCGGTTCAATCTGCTGATGAAGTTATTAAAATAATAAAAAAATGGCTTCCAAAATACAACAAAGTTCTCAAAAAACTTGACATTGGTCAAAGTGATTATGCCGAAAGAAGACCAAGCAATTGGGTGGGTCCCAAAATTACAACAACCATAAAAAAACTAAAATAATTTAAGGACAAATTTAATGAAAGTTTTAATTTTTACAGCATCAGCAGGGAATGGACACAATTCAACCGCTCAAAAAATTAGTGCAAAAATTTTGTCAAAACATCCCGAAGCCGAAATAAAAACAAAGGATATGTATCGTTCTTATGCCAACAAATTAAAAGCATGGGCAATGAGTGATGGCTATGTTCTTGCCTGCAATCATTTGGTGGATGTTTACAATTATTTTTTCAAAAAAAGCGAAAAAAGTGATTATGAAAATCGAAACAAATCAAAGGCGAATCGTGAAACTTATTCCATTATGTATGGAATGTTAAAGGAAATTTATGATTTCAAACCCGATGTTGTTGTTAGCACCTACATTTTTGGTGCGGTTGCTTTGACTAACCTAAAAAGATTTTACAAAATTCCAGCAACCACAATTTGTATGACACTAGATTATGGCATATCACCTTATTGGGAGTGTGCCACTGGTGTTGATGAAATGTTTTTAACCGACACCTACATGGAAAAACCTTTTTTAGAGCGAGGCTTCAAAAAAAATCAGTTGGTTGTTTCTGGTATTCCCGTAGATGATGGTTTTTCTGTTCAAGAAAACAAAATTCAAGCCAAAAAAGACCTTAATCTTGATGAAAACATGTTCACTCTTTTAGTTTCAAGAGCAAGTTTTTTTCCTGTAAGCAATCAAAAACTTGTTAGCGAATTCAAAAAAATTTTGGTGCCAATTCAAATTGTCATTTGGAACGGAAAGGACAAAAAAGGCAGACAAAGTTTGCAAAAACAATTGGACAAATCAAATTTAATTCACAAAGTTCAAAATTTGGGATTTGTTGATGATCTTCCAAAATTGTTTTCGGCAGGTGATGCAATTCTTATGAAAGCGGGCGGGCTTACCACCACCGAAGCGCTAACAAAAACTTTGCCAATGATAATTTTAGACAAACTTCCACAGCAAGAAATTCACAACAAAAACTATTTAACAAAAATGGGTGTGGCTTTGAGTGTAAACAAAAAATCTTCCATTTCAAACAATGTTTCAAAACTTGTGAAAAACAAAAATTTGTATGAAAAAATGATTGAAAACATCAAGGCAATCCAAAAGTTTAACACCCTAAACACTTTTTTAAATCATCTTGAAAGTTATCCAAAAGCAAATTATGATGGCATTGAAAAATTTGACCACAAAAAATCTTTGGTCATAAAAAATGTGGACAAAATGAGAAAAAAAGCAATTAAATCACAAAAATCAAAAAAAGATGCTTAACGCATCTTTTTTTAACATAATTTTTCTTCCAAATCTTCCTGCATATTTTGGTGCATTTCAATGGTTTGCTCAATTTGGTCTTCGTCTGCTGGCATGGTGTCATAGTAACCCTTTTCTTGCATGATTTTAAAAATCTTAAAGTTATGCTCTGAAGCGGTTTTGTAACATTCTTCAAAAAGTTTTCTTATGGCTTCGCAGTTTCCCTCAATTTGATTTTTTGCAGACATGTGCATTAAAAATTTGGTGGCACACAAGCCATCTTCCAAAATTTCTTGTTCGGTTGGAACCATCACTTTTCACCTCCTTTTTTTGCATAACTTAAAATTTGCTCGTGATGTTTAAGATGTTCTTTTGCAAAATCCAAAAGTTGCTTTTTCAATTTTTCATCTTTGGCGTTGCCTGAGTGAAGATTGAATTTGGTTGCAATCCAATTTTCCAAAATCATCATTTCATCAAGCGACTGTAAGTCTTTTGTTGTAATTGTGTTTTTCATGTTTTTACCTCCAATTTAAATTGTTTCCAAAAAACTTTTTTTAAAACAAAAATTAAGAAAAACAACAAAAAAAGCACAAAAAATCAAGTTTTTTGCACTTTTTTAAGTTAATTTTT
>CAVEAP010000003.1:3107-4956 GCA_963613725.1 Mediterraneibacter torques | reverse complement strand
CTGTTGTTTCATTAAAATTCAATTTGATTTTTTTGTTTTCAAAAAGATTGTTCAAAACTTTTTTGATGTTTTGCTCTTCCAAATTTCTAAGGTCAAGCACCATTTTGTTTTCAAAAAGTCCCAAACAATTCACAAGCCTAGAGTTCAAAAGTTCAAAATAGCATTGGCTCAATTTAATTCTTCTGATTGCAAATTTGTTTTTGTTAATGTCCCAAAAATTTAAGCCTTTTTCAAAACTACAATTTTGGCAAGAGTTGTGGTTGATTGTTTTAAAAGGGCAATGTGCAAAAGTCATCAAAGGAAGATAGCCAAGCCCATAAACCATAACCTTTGTTTCGATGTTTTTAAGTTCCTGCTCAATCGAAAGTTCGCAAATTTTTGCACCCAAATTTTCAAGTGTTTGTTTTGAAAAATCGCTGAAAATGTTCATGCCAAATCCAGCAACTGTGCGGTGTGTTTTTGCAAAACAAAATCCCCACAAATTGTTTGCCACAACCCAAAAGTTTTTGTGAGTGCTTAAAATGTTTTTAATCAAAACAATGTCATGTTTGTTTGCAACAATTGGAAGATTAAGCCCAATTTCAAATTCGCAAAACTCTTTTTCAAATTTATCAAAGTTTGTTTTCAAAAAATCTTGCGGAGAAAAAATTAAAATGCAGTTTTTCAAAACATTTTTGTTTTGTCTTAAAATTTCAAAATTGTCCTCATCAAAAATCAAAATGTTTTTTGTTAGGTTAGGGTTGTTTTTTGATTTAAATTTTTCAAAATTTTTGATGTTTTCTTTGTTTGGTTTTACATCACTTTTTTGTTCATTAAATTCCACAATTTTTTCCAAAAGCAAATTTGTTGCATCACGCCTAAAAGCATTTTGCACACTTTTTGGAATGAACACCTCATTGCAAAAAACTTCAATTTTGTCCAAACAAAAATCGGTGCCACCCAGTTTTTTAAATTGATTTTCAATTTCATTTTTTGTTGTTGGATTTTGCTTTGCTTTTTCCAAAACTGGTCCAAAAAATTCAATTTCCACATTTCCACTTTTAAGTTTACATGAAAAAGGTTTTTCCGAAAATGCAAAAATTTGGGCTGAAAAATTGATTTTTTTTGTTTTTTCAAGTAATTTTTCTTCAAATTTGCTGTCCAAAATCAAATTTACATCAAAACCAACTTGAATTTTGTGCTTGGTAAAAATGTTGTAAGTGTTGTTTTTTAAGGTTTCAACATTGCCAACTCCAAGGCTGAACATTTGCTGTTTCCCATCCAAAAATTTAAGCCCATCACCAAACGAAAGTGGGTGAGTTGATTTTATGGTAACTTTAAAAAGGTCCTTAAAAGGTTTTACATCAATCACTTTTCCCACAAAAATTCCAAGGTGATTTTGCGTTTCTGAATTTACAACATCGTTTGGCACGCCACTGTCAAGATAGGCTCTTTTCAAAAAATCTCCACGACTAAAAACTTTTTTAAGCAAAAATGTTTCTTTTTCTGCATCAAAATTTTTTTCATGTTTCAAACAATCAAGAGCAAGTCGGTAACTTGCAACTGTTTGAGCAACATAGCCCTCACGCCTAAGCCTGCCTTCAATCTTAAAACTACAAATTCCAGCATCAATCAAATCTTCAAGGCTTTCAACAAGACACAAATCTCTTGCCGAAAGCAAAAATTGTTCTTGGCAATTTTTGTCGGTGCTTGCAACATATTTCATACGGCAAAATTGTTTGCATCTTCCACGATTTCCACTTTCGTTTAATGCAAAACTGCTAAAATAACAATTCCCGCTAAAAGCAACACACAAAGCCCCTTGAACAAAAAATTCAAGTTCCAAATTTGTGTTTTCGTGAATTTCTTT
>CAVEAP010000003.1:0-3097 GCA_963613725.1 Mediterraneibacter torques | reverse complement strand
GCGTTTAATTCCCAAACTTTCGGCAAGTTTTGCTCCCTCAAGGTTGTGAATTCCCATTTGCGTGCTGGCGTGAAGTTCAATGCCCTCAAAACAATTTTTAAGAACATTAACAATTCCAAAATCTTGAACAATAAAGGCATCAACTTTTGCCTCTGTTGCCACCTTAACTGTTTCCAAAACCTCAGCCATTTCGGTGTTGTTTGCAAGGGTGTTTAGTGTAACAAAAATCCTAACGCCAAAACTGTGGCAAAGCCTAACACACTCAAAAATGTTTTCGCTGTTAAAATTGTCTGCCGACATTCGTGCATTAAAATTTTGAAGTCCCAAATAAACCGCATCAGCACCATTGTTTATGGCGGTTTTAAGCATGCCCCAATTTCCAACGGGAGCCAAAAGTTCTGCTGTTTTCATAAAATCCTCCAAATTCAATTATAACATAAAAATGCTTTTTGTGGAATATTTTTTTTAATTTTAATTAAAATTTTTTGGAATTTGTTTGGTAAAATGCAAAAATTGTGCTATACTATAAGCAAGAATTTAAAAAAAAGGAGAACAATTGTGCGGGCTTTAACAAAATTTTTCGTATCATTTTTTTGTTTGCTTGGGGCAGTTGTTTTTGGCATGAGCGGTTATTTGTTTTTGTCAAAACATTTGAAGCCAAAAGAAGTTTTGTTTTTGGAAACCCAATCTTCACCAGTTTTAACGGCTGATGAGCCAGCAAAAACTTTGGTTGATTCCCCAAAACTTTTGATATCATCTCCTTTTGTGTATGACGGCACCGAGCGTAATGTAACAGAGTTGATTTCAGGTTTTGATTCGGAAATAATGGAGTATTCAGAAAACAGTCAATTCAGTGGAACAAATGCAGGCACCTATGTTATTTTGGTTGAATTAAAAGACGCAACCAATTATATGTGGAATGATAGTTTGGCAGGTAACACAAGATATCTCACATGGACAATTAGCAAAAAATCACAAGAGATTCCCGAACTTGATGATGAACGAAATTATGAATACAACAAGCAAGAGCAACAAGTTCAATTTAAAACCACAATAGATGAAAACCTCATACAAATTGGGGGAGATGCAAAAAAAATCAATGCAGGGAATTACATCGTAACATTGTCTTTAAAAGACAAAACAAACTATCAATGGGAAGACAACACAACTGACGACAAAACATTTAATTGGGAAATAAAACAATTAAAACTCAACATTCCAAAACTAAAACAAAAAGTTTTTGTTGAAACAGGAAGCGAAATCAACTTGCAGGACTATTTGGATTGGTTTGATGAGGACATTTTGAAGTTAGAGGGTTATTACAAAGCCACCGAAGTGAACACCTACAAGGCAAAAATTGTGCTTCGTGATTATTACAACTATGCATGGAGTTCTCAAACAACGGGAGATGTTGAACTTTTTTGGGAAATTAAAGCAAAAACAAACACTTTGCCCTACATTTTGCTTACCCTAGGGCTAACGGTTGTTTTTTCTGGGATTCTTGCTTTGGTGATTGTTTTGATTGATCCAAAACGCAAAAATTAACAAAAAGGCACAAAAAAAGGGATAAAAATATCAAAAAAAGTTAAATATTTGCAAAAAAACACTAGACAATTAAAAAAAAATTTGTTATAATAAGTTTATCACTCAAAGGAGAATATTATGGTTTTCGAGAGAATACAAGAGCTTTTATCAGAGCAAATGAACATTGACAAGGAAAAAATCACTCGTGAATCTCACTTGATTAACGATCTTAAAGCTGATTCTTTGGACATGGTTGAAATGCTTATTGCATTGGAAGATGAATTTAAAATAAGTGTTCCAGACGAAGATGCTAAAAATCTGCTTGTTTTAGGTGATTTGGCAGATTATGTTGAGCAAAAAATTAACAAATAATTAAACAAATGGAAGATTATCTTCCAAATTGTGGAGAGCTGGCTGAGTGGTCGAAAGCGGCGGTCTTGAAAACCGTTGAACTGAAAGGTTCCTGGGGTTCGAATCCCTAGCTCTCCGCCATTAAAAAATGATACGAACCCCAAGCAAAATTTGGAGTTCGTTTTTTTTAGCATATAACTTGGTGTTCGAAGTTTGTTCTTGTTTTTGATTAGGAGGTTTTAATATGATAAGATTGTTGGAAGAGAGAGATTATATTGATTTACAAAATTTATTTTCGCAGTTATATTGCCCACATTTTAAAAATCGCCCAGATTCCTTTAATGATGCACACCCCATTACAAAAGACTATTTTGAGGAAATATTAACTTCAAATTGTAAACATTGTTATGTTTATGAAGACCAAGAAAAAATTGTTGGTGCAATTTTGATTAAGGAATATGAAACAGATGATTATGTTACCTTAAAAAAGCGAAAACTTTATGAAATTTATGATATAGTTGTGGACAGGGAATTTAGGAGGAAAGGCATAGGCAAAAAACTTTTTGAATTTATCAAAAATTTAGCTCAAAAAAACAACATAAATTCAATAACAGTTGAAGTTTTTGCGTTTAACAACGAAGCAATTCAATTTTATCAAAGCATTGGAATGACCGCAAGAAAAGTTGTGTATGAAAGCATATTAACACCTTGCGATGTGGAAAAGGGAAACCTGAACATTATCGCAACAAACAAAACGATAACAAAGAAATGAAAAAATTCAGTTAAATTTGGCTTTGAATGGTGGATAAACCTTTTGATAGTTTAAAAAATTTTTATCATGAAATTAAACCAACCCCCCCATAAAAAACACAATTCTTGACAACAATAGTGGTTTGTGGTATAATTACCACAAAATCAAAAAGGGTTAAGGGCTTATGAAAACAGAACAAAATTTAGCAAAAAAGAAGCAATAGCAAGATTGGTGATGAACGCTGTTGGAAAAGAAACAAAACAGCAAAAACAAGAACAAATACTATCAAAATACAAACAACAAAAAGAAGAGTTAGCACAAAATTGTGTATAGCACTTGATGACCTAAAAAAGAGTGAAAAAACAATTAACGAAAAGCTTATTCTTCCTGTATGCAAAAAGATAGATAAAATTGTTGAGAAGGAAAATAAAGACAAAAAAAAGGATGCTGAAAAGAGAAAAAAAGAACAAC
>CAVEAP010000002.1:0-30641 GCA_963613725.1 Mediterraneibacter torques | reverse complement strand
AGTTATATAATAAAATTATATAATTATGCCAAATTTATTTGACTTTTTGCCTCGCATTTTGATATAATTTAGATGAAAACTGGGTTTTTTGTTTTGCTGTGGCAAAATTGCTTTAACTTTAACATAAAACCAAAAAAGTTTTGCAAACTAAAAAGTAGGAGTTTTTTATGACGAAATCAAAGATTTGGCAAATTGTTTGGATTTTGCTTTTTGTGGGCTTTGTTGCCTGCTTTGCTTTTTCTGCGTGTGGCGATTCACGAAAAGGCATGAAAATTGAAATTGAAGAAAATGAAGTTGTAACTTTGGATGAAAACGGAGATTACAACCTTTCGCTTGTTTACGAAAAAGACAGCAGTGGAAATTTAACGGAAAAGGCCATTGCAACTTTTTTTGTGAAAGTAACAGGAGGGGACAATTCGGTTGACCGAAGCGTTGTGGCTTCATCAAGCGGAAATGCTGTTGCTGTTGACACAGTGTTTGACAGCCTTACTCAAAAAACACGAGTAAAAATCACGGCGTCAGCACCAACTTCAAGCAACAAAAGTTCCTATGTTACATTGATGGCAAAAGAGGACAACACAAAAACGCTGAAAGTGTTTGTGAAAGTTGACCAAGTGGCAAGCACCATGGCCTATTCAAATGCGGTTGAAGTTGAAAGCAACCAAACTTTTGACCAAATCACCAACATGGCAATCATCAAAGGTGCTAAATTTCAGTTTTCCACCGACATTTTGTTCAAGTTTGGGCCAACAGGTTCTGTTATGCCCGACATTGTTTATTGCGTTGGCGAAAAAGAATATCAAAATGGTGATTTTTATGAATATTTGGAAGAAGATGACAAAGGTGGTGTCATTGAAATTTCAACATATCAAAAAAACAATCCAACAAATGAAGCATTCAAAAAGAAATTTCGCATTAAAATTTTGCCAAATCTTGAAGCAAACGGATTTCGCATTTTGAACCAAAATGACATAACTTCCTATGAGGTGCAAGACAATCTTCCAAGTACATTAGATGGCTATGTTGGTTTTTACATATCCCAAGGAAATTCCTATGTTTTAGTAACAGAAGATAATCTTAAAAACATGGGAATTGAAGTTGGAGAAACACAAATTTATGTTCGTGGAATCACAAAACTAACCCTTGTGAACAATCACACCGAATCAGACAACAAAGCAAGCCTTGAAATTGACAGTGATTTTGACCTTACGCTTTTGAACTTTGAATTTGTTTATGACAACAAAAAACTTGAAAAGCGTGATTCAGAAGATGCAAACAAATTTGAACTTGTTGGGCTTGAATCTGGCGAAACAACTGTTAAAATTGAAATGGCATATGATGGAATTTTAAATTCTCCTGTTGTAACCAAAACTTTAAACGTAAAAATCTTAAAATATGCAAAAGAAATTTGGCTTAACCAAGTTTCTCAAGAATACACCGAAAGCAAGCCAGCTAGTTCCGCACCCGAATCATATTATGGGCATTACTATCGAGAGGGAAACAGCAGTTACTATTCTTATGCTTTGATTACCAAAGACAACTGGGCTTCTTTGATAAGTTCAAAAACAATCACACCAGGAACAACTCCAATTTATGACAAAACCCCTTACAACCTTGTTGTGTTCAGTGAATATGCCGAAGGCATTGATGGTGCCAACTTTTTTGTTGAGCTTTTGGACTTTTCAGAGGGCTATGGAACATTTGAACTTGCTTTTGACATGACAAAACAAGAAAAATATCCAAATGTTGGCGCTCTTGCCGAACAACTTAGCATCTATGACACCACAAGCAAAAAATCCTACAAGTTGATTGATGAAAACACTTGGCAAACATTGGAGTTTGAAAGTGGCACCAAACTTGTGCTTTCGTTTGAGGGCGACAAACTTGGCTACTTGCCACTTGTTGTGCGGGCAAAAAATTCAGCACAAAGCCAAAGCGTTGAGCGTGAAGTTTTGGTTAAGTTAAGTTCGGGAATCACAAACATTGAACTTGACACCAGTGTTTTTCAATATGACGGCTATGTTCCATTAACAATTTCAAATGCTGGTGGCGAAATGATAAAACAGTCAAAAACCATAAAACTTAAGGTAACACCTTTTGAGTCAACCGATTTGATTGATTCCAAAGAACTTGCAAGCTATTTGACTGCAACTTCAAGCAATGCAAAAATTGTGTCAACAGGAACTATGTATGGAAATACCGACAAAACTGTTGAATTTAACATCACCCCAGAGGGAACCATGCAAAATGGAAGTGGTGAAGCGGTTGTTACCATAATTTCCATCAACGGCGTAAGTTTTTCTTTTGATGTAAAAACTTTTATGATAATGGAAAAAGCAACTTTAACAGTTAACAACAACACAAGTGCAAATGTTTTGCATGGCGACCGAGAACAAGAAGCCAAAGGAGAAAGCCTTAGTTGGATGAAAATCAAAAAGGGCGACCAAGCAATTTTTGATGTGAACATTTATCCGGAGGATGCAGGACTTTCAAACGTAACAATCACAAAAGCAACCTACAACAAAGACACAAATGACTACACTGAAACAGAAGATTCTCCAGAGTTTGCCGATTTTGATGCAAATGTTTTGGACCGCACAATAATTTTGAGAACAAAAGCAAACGGAACAGAAATTGTTTGCGTAAGTTTTGAATATTCTGTTTTTGATGAGGACAAAAAAGAGTTTAAAACCGAAACTCAAAAAGTTTTCTTTGAGCTAACTGTTTATGTTGCAATTTCAAAATTTGGAATTGGAGATGGCTTTTTGCAAGAAGAAGAATTAACGCTTTATTACAGCAAAGAAACCACTTCTGGAACCGACAGTTCAAAGTTTGTTTACAGAAAAAACCAATCAACTCAAAAACTTTCGATTAACCTTAACCCAAATGATTCCACAGTGCAAGCGAAAGATGTTGAATGGTATATTTTGACAGATTCAAAAAAATCTTTGGGCTCACATGAGATGGGACTTGAAATTGAAATCACAAACAGTGCCACCGATGGCAAAGGTCAGGTTGATTCAAGTTTTTATGGAAGTTATGTAACTGTCAGTGCTTCACAACCCGCTTCAACCAGTGCCACTTTCAGTGTTGTTGCAAAAATTGAAGATGCCAATGGAATTTCTTATTCAGTAACATTTAAAATTTTGGTAACACAATCTAACCTTGTTGGAAGTGTTAACCTAAACAACTATGATGAAACCGAGGGAATTTACTTTGAAACAACCACAGGGCTTGCACATGCACCAAAAGATGAAGACAGACTTGCAAGCAAAAACAATCAAAATGGCACCAATGATGACATTGAAAACAAAATTGTTCAATATATTGATGCAAAAGCGGGCAATGTTGGTTCACAAATTCCAACCAATTCAAACCTTTCCTACATTTTGTTTGATGCCAATGAAAATTGGGAACCAACAGGACATGTAAAACAATATTCATCCTCAAGTGTTTGGCTTGGGTTTGACTATGCAACAGGGCAATATTTTGTGACCCCAATTTCGGCTGGGCGAACTGTTGTTTACATTTTGCCACAAGACAGTCTTGTTAAGTTTGAAAGCGACATACAAAGCGTTTCTGACCTTCAAGATGTTTTGAGTGGTTCACAAACGCTAAGTTGGAAAACTGTTCATGTTACGGTTGCTGATGGCTACAAAACTTATTTCAGGCTTTATGATGGCGAAAACATTGCAAACATTGCAAACAACACAACTTTGTGGGACAAAAACTACTACGTCATGAACGACATTGACATGACAGGTTTTTGCGATGGGTGGTCGCCAATTGGAAATCGTAACACCGCCTTCACAGGAAGTTTAACTTCAATGCCAGAACTTAAAACCACACTTGAATTTGAGTGGAATTCAAAAACCTACTACATTTGTGATGACCAAGTGTTTGATTCCGACAAACTAAACAAGCGTGTTGCAAAAATTTCTCAAAACAATTCAAGTGAAAATGAATTTGAGATTTATGGCAACACTTTCAAATACACTGGCACACAATTAACAGTTAATGGCACACAATTTGACATGAAAAACAAGATTGTTTCGTTAACACAAACCTACACAATCTATGGAATCAGTTTTGAAAATGCAAAACTTCAACAAAACGAAAACTCTTTTGGATTTTTTGGAGAGTTTGCGGGAAAACTTTCAAATTTGGCATTTAGTTTTGACCAAAGCGTTTTTGGAACAGTGGACAATCCCTTTGTTGTGTCTTCTAAAGAAGCAAATGTTGGACTTTTGATTGGACACCTTGCGGAGAATGCCGAATGCACACCAACAACTGTGGATGGCTATGTTGGAAGATACAAAAATGAAGGCACTGATACTGACAAATTTGTTTTGATTAGCGACAAAACCACAGCAGAAGCTCTTTACAACAACGGGCAAGGACAAAAAGTTTATGCGTTTTCAAGTTTCCAAAACATCAGCGTAAGTGCAACTTTTTCGGCTTGTTTTGAAAAAGGTGGCTCACAAAATTCTACCGTAAACTTTGGTGTTATTGGACTTAATGAGTGTGGTGAAAGTTTTAGTGAATTTGGTGGATTGGAAGTTTTGATGAGCAGTGCTTGCTTTAAGGTGTCAAAAAATCCTGTTTGTGTGAATTTTGGTTCAGCAATTGGTCAGAACAACAAAAAAACACAAAACATCAAAGTTTCAAGCCTTAATGTTAGTGTTGAACAAGACTCGGTGCAAAATGACTCAAATTTTGGTGGGGTTGTTGGAAACAGCTCTGGAACTCTTTCAAACATTGAATGTGCAGGAAAAATTGATGTAGATTCTTCATTGAATCTTAATTATCTTGGTGGAATTGTTGGAAGAACAAGTGCAAACCTTTCAAATTGTGTGAGTGCGGTAAAACTTTGTGATGCACAAAATGTTGGCGGAATTGTTGGTGGAGCAATGGGAACTGTTAGCCTTTCACACTGCATTTATCAAATTTTTGAAAAAGGTTCTGCACTAAAATCTAATAAGGGCAATGTTGGTGGGCTTGTTGGAATGGCATGGTCAAACAGTGTGTTGACCATCACATACAGTTATGTTATCAGTTATGTTGAACTTTCAAACAGTTTTGAAATCACTGAAATTGATGGGATTTGTGTTGGTGGACTTGTTGGAAAGGGAAAGGAAATCACCATTTCAAGCAGTTTTGTGATTGCAAGCCTTGCTGGAACAAAAGTTGGCGGACTTGTTGGAAAAAGTGATGATAAAACAATTATTAGCAACTGCTTTGTGCGAGGACAAATTAAGGGGAACAGCGAACAAGCAAGCCTTTTTGTTGCTGAAGGCAGCAAGGGTTCAATTGAGTATTCCTATTCGGTTTTGAAAACCGAAGAACCACTTAAGATGGTTGGTAACAGCACAATGAATGTTAATAAAAACAACTATGTTCTTTATGGAACTTTAAGCACCAGTGGTGCCACCACACTAACTGATGCACAAATGCAAGACAAATCTAATTTTGGGGGGTTTACATTCTATGACGAAGAAAACAAAAATGGCAAATGGGTGATGCCAAACACCACAACGGGCAAACAATACCCTCTTTTGTGCGATGAAAATGGCACAACACTCTATCCAACCATTCCAACCAATTTGGGCTTTGATGTTCTTGATGCTTTGCCAAATGGAATTGTGAAAGTGTCGGAAAACGAAATTATTGTTAACAAAACACTTTTTGCAGGTGAAACAAATCTTACCGATGTTGTCAGCATTTTTGTTGAACCACAATCGCTTTCGGGCAAACTTGAAAGCATTCCAATTTCAATTGTGCTTTCAAACGGAAGCATTGTGAACATTTTGCACCCAGACCTTGAAAACCTAAGTTTCACAATCAAGGGCAACGGAACCGAAACAATTGTTGTTACTTGCCGACAAAACAGTGCTGTTTTTGCTGTTCTTAAAATTTGTGTTGTTGAAGGTTTTGATGTTTTCAAAGTTTATTCCAGCCAAGAAGAAAAGGACAAAGAAGATGCCGAAACCTCCAAAAATGGAATTCAGGCAGATTATTCAATGAAAAATGGCACATCAAGGTCAATCTTAAAAGACACCACCGAAAATTGGTATATACATTTTTATGGCAAAAAAGACAGTGAAAGCACAGGTTTTTCGGCTTCAGGAAATCTTGGCGGTGGAGTTGCTTTTGCAGTAAATGAAAAATTTGCCAAAATTGGTGAAGACATTTTTAAAAACATTCAAATTGGTGAGCAAATTTTTTCTCGTGCTGAAATTATGGAACAAATTTTGTCTGTTAAGGACAAAACTTTTGAAAACCTAAAAACAAAGTTCCTTGAAATTTTTGGAACCAGTGGAAAAGTAAATTACGTTGAAACAGAATCTGGTTTTGACCATTTGGACCTTTATGTGAACGACTACTGGTTTGCAAGGGTTTTTGAAGAAAATGGACAATTTGTTTACAATGCAGTTTTTTATGCCGAAAACACCAGCAATGTTGAAGTTTCAACTTTTAATCTTACAAATGGTGAAATTTCAGTTATGGCAGTTCCATTTTTAAAAGGCATTTTTGCACAAACACAAGGAAACACCGTTCTTTCAGACTATCAAAACAAAATTGTTTTAGATTTTGATTTGGCACAAAATTACAACATAAGTGTTTATGCAGGTGTGAAAAACTTGAAAATTGAAGGCGGAAGTGGAGAAGAAGATGCACCAGACACAATTGAATCTTCACAACAAATTGTTTTTGATGTAACACTTGAAAGCGATTCTGACCTTGACAAACAAACAGGAGTGGAACTTGCACTTTTTGTGATGGAAGATGGTTCGAGTGAGTGGAAACAGGTTTTAACAAAAGAATACATTTCTGTTGAGGGCGAAAATCAAACATTTAAAACAAAAATCTCGTGGGGTGATGGTTTTGAAAGTAAATATGACTTCAATATGAGTGAGATTAGTGTTGATGTTGACAGCATTTTTCAAACATTCACTTTCCAAATTTCACAAAGTTATCGTTATGAGTTAACCGAAAATCAAAAGTTTAAAATGGTTGTAAAAAACTATGCTTTTGCAGAAGGCATTAAAACAATCACAAAAACAATTTGGTTTGATGTTGAGCCACAATCACTCACAGATGACCCAGAACTTGCACATTTTGCCGATGCCGAACTTACAGCAAACGAAGGCACCAATGTTGGTGGAATTTTAAGAAATGCAGGTTCTAATCCAACCAACAAAATTATTGCGGGAGAATATGGACTTTTAAGGGTTTCACTTTCTCCAGACTATGCAATGTTTGACCGTGTTGAAATCACTTCTGATGTTCAAAATAATGACATAATTTCATTTCAACAACGAGTGGCTTCTTATGTTGAGGAAAAAGGGCAAAATGTAACAAACTACTATCTCTATGAAAGCGGAGTTACACCAATCACAAACGGAATTGTGGCTTCTCGTGTTTCAAACTGCATCTACAACGACAAAACCAACAGTTTTGACAAAGTTTGGTTTGATGGCAATCTTTATTTCCAAACACTTATTGCCTCAACCACCGTTTCGGCAAAAAAATTTACAATTCATGTTGCGGTTTATTTCCGTGACAAACTTGTTCGTGAAAACAGTCTTGAAATTTCCGTTGTCAGCAACTTTAACCTTCAATGGAGTTATGACACCATCATGACCTCCGACAAAAATTCGGTTGTGCCAACTGCCTATGTTGCAATTGGAACTGGCGGAGCAAAAGCGCAACCAACCAGTGCCGAACTTGAAGCAAATCCAAGCCTTGTGAATTGGCAAAACACTCAAAATGTGTTCTCACTAAAGAAAACAGGAGTTTTCCAAAATGTTAGCAGTGCAAAAATTGACAGTGTTTTGGATGCAAATGGCAAAAAACTTTCAAACGAGGCAAGTGCAAAATTTTTGGAAAAAGTGAAACTTGAACCAAAATCATCTGGCAGTGGACTTGATGAATACTATTTGAATGTTCAAGGGTTCTCAAACGACAGCGCAGATGCTGAAAACTTTTTTGAAAACTACTTGGGCTACACAATCACCCTAACAGTAAGCGGATTTAAGTATGATGAAAACAACATCAAACTAACAATTCACCGAAGCATAAATGTTGTTTTGGTAGATTTTGTTTTGCAAAACGGGGCATTTTATGTGAAATATGGCACTGACACCACCCTAAGTGATGATGCAACGCCAAATTCCATTGATTTACCATACTTTAAAAATGCTTTCTACAAAATTGAAGTTGGCATTGACAAAACAAAAGTTATTGGAAACCTTGACTTTGTTGGAAGAAAAATTGATGAATTTGTGAACATTTTGAACCTTAGCCCAACAACTGATGCTAACTTCTCCCTTCAAAACTTTGTTTCAACAAAATTGAATAGTGAAAAGAATGTGTTTTATGCAAAACAAATGTGGTTCATTCAAAAAGATTCAACAGAAAATTCATTTTTCCAAGCCGAAAAAACATCTAATGATGGCATTGTGTTTGGCGTAAAAACTTCTTTGAGTGATTTGAAAGAAAACAGCGAAACCAACAACGCCTCAATTGTTGACAACTTTTATTCCATGTATGCACTTTTGTTTGAAAGTTCACAAACATCAACCGAGCGTGGTTACTACATTCACCCAACAAATCGCACAACAGGAACAGAAAGCCTAAGCCTTTGCCTTGATGGTGTTCAATTTGTTTATGAAAAAGGGCAATTTACTTTGCAAAACACAACTTTCTTTCAGCTTAAAGCAAACCTCCAAGAGGGTTACATTGATGGCAATTCTGTTACAATACCAGAAGCATCAAACACATTTTCTGTTCCATCAATTTCGTTTAACTTAACTTTCTCTCAACAAACTTCTGTTGACAGCCCAATTCCAATTTATGATGAAACAGGATTTTTAAACGACCTTGAGGAAGGAAAACACTATCGCCTTATGGCAGACCTTGATTTTTCTGACATCACAAAATATCCAACCTACACTCCACTTGATGTTGCTTTTGCAAGTTTTGACGGAAATGGGCACACAATCACACTCAGCGAAAACTTTAACACAACTGCGGTTTCTTCAAACGAGGGCAGTGAAACAAACCCAGCAAACTTTGGACTTTTCAAAAAGATTTATGCAGGAAGTGTTGTGAAAAACCTTACTTTGGTTTGCAAAACAGTCACGGCAGACCTTTCGGCATTTCAATATGCAAACTTTGGTGTTCTTGCGGGAACAAACCTTGGTTCAATCTACAACTGTGAAGTTAAGAATTTTGAAAAAGAGGGGCAAAACACAACCACAAATGGTGTTGTTAATGTAAAAACTTCAAGCAGTCTTAACTCGTCCACTTATGTTGGAGGTCTTGTTGGGCAAAACCTTGAGGGTTCTTTGGCTGACAGTCTTAACAATGTTGGACAAATTTCAAACAGCCGAATTCAAAACTTGAACCTTGTTGCAACAGGCACGGCTTTGAGCAACAATTTTGGAAGCGCCGTTTTGGGCGGATTTGTTGGACAAAACAACGGACACATTGCTTCAAGTTTTGTTGATTGGGGAATTGTTCAAAACAACTCAATTTTGATTTCAATTGCCATGACTGGTGGATTTGTTGGAATCAACGAAGGCACAATCATGACAAGCCATGTTGGAACAGGCTATGTTGTTGAATTTGGTGGAACACAAACCACAAAAGTAACACAAACCTTAAAATCAAATGTTAATGCAGGTGGATTTGTTGTGCTTAATGATGGCGACATTTCAGATTGCTTCAGTGCGGTTGACATGACCGAAAATGTCAGCGAAGAACTTGCGGTTTCAAGCGAGGCGGTGTCGGGCGGATTTGTTTGCAAAAACGACAGTTCAGGAACAATCACAAGGTCCTATTCTGTGTCGCATCTTCCAAAGAACAATCAAGCCCACACACCTTTTGTTGGACCAAACAAGCAAAATGATTTTCAATCTCTAAACAATCTTAATGCAAACGGAATTACCGAATCGGCATTTTTGGACCTTGACTTTGGAAAAGCAAGCGTAAAACTTACCGAAGACATGGGAATTATGAACTACAAAATCGAGCATTTCATCAACAAAAACAACCGAAACATGGATGCTTGGGAATATTTTGGCGTTTCCAGAAACAACGAAGCCGATTCAAAAGTGCTTTTGGAAATCACAAACAATTGGGTTTTTGCAAACTCTGACACAAATCAATTTTTTAACACCAAAAACATTTTGGGGCAAGATTTGATTGATGCCGAAAATCGCAAATATGGTTCGGACAACACTCCAACAATCAGCATTTTGGGGCCTCAACTGGTGTCGGCACACCTTGTTGCAAGCGAGGGTTGGCAAACAGCCACCTACAGCACACAAGAGGCAAAATACATTTATGAGGGGCGCCTTAACGGCAATCAAACTGAAATAACCTACAAAGCAAACATTGTGGGTGAAAGCCTTGTTGTTGGACCACGAGTTATTTCTTCGGCAGAAGAACTTTATTACAACCTTGTTGATGATTACAATGATGGTTACATTGTAGATGATTGGTATAGGCTTGTTTCAAACATTGACCTAAACGACCTTGTTGAAAAAGGTCTTGACATTTCAATTTTTGGAACACGAACATTTGCTGGAAGAATTGAAGGAAATGGCTTCAAGATTAACAGCATTGACCTTTCGGCACGCAAAGATGTTGAAACTCCAATTGAAACTTTGGGCAAAAAATACAGCACCTTTGGTTTGTTTGGACAAATTTTGACAAAACAAGATGAAAATGACAATTTTGTTGGGCAAACTTATGCAAGCATAACAAACCTTGAACTTGGCGTGATTGCAGTGCGAGCATCACTTGTGAACTATGTTGGTGCGCTCGCTGGTTATGCAAACAATGTTGTTGTTTCGGGCGTTACCTTAACAGCCAAGAACACGTCAAATGTTCATGTCATTGGTCGTAACATGGTGGGGGGACTTTTTGGAAAACTTGTTGGAAAATCACAAGTGTTCAATGTAACCTCAGATTTGTCGGTTAGTGCAGTGTTTGGAAACAGCGAAAGCAACACCTACACCTACAACCGAGACCTTTTGAATCTTTATGGCTATTCTTCAGAAGATGGCTCGCCACAAATTGACAAAGACATCATTAAATTGTCAACATTTTCTGACATTTCACTTTGCTATGCTGGTGGAATTTTGGGAGTTTGCGACCTAACTCCATTTGGAAAAGAACTTTTGGTTCTCAGCCACAGTTATTTCAGTGAAGTTAAACTAACAAGCCTTAAAGTAACTGGCACAAGCAAAACAGTTGGAACAATTGCTGGTGGTGTTGTTGGACTTTTGGGAGCATCTTCGCAAGCCTCCGACCTTTGGAAAGTTACCGAAGATGGTGCCTACATCAAGGGCAGTCGTTTTGCTGGCGGTGTTGTTGGTGAAAACCATGGGGCTTTGAACTATGCTCGCATAACCTACAAACAAGAAATTCAAGATGTTGTTGATGCTTCCACCTATGTTGGAGCAGTTTCAAGTAGCGAAAGATTTTCATCTTTCCAAGGTTCAAGTTATGCTATTGGTGGTGTTGTTGGATTTAACATTGGAATTGCCAACGGAAGTCAGGCAGGAACAATCAAAAACAGTTATTCAAAAGTAAGAGTTGTGAACACTTTGGCAAAAATTGCGGGCGGAATTGTTGGTGTTGCTGTTGGTGGACAATTTGACAGCAATTTTGCAACAGGAAGCGTTTTGAGTTCAGCCACAGGCACAACAGGTGGTGCTTTTGGTGGAATTTTGACCTTTAACGATGAAGAACTCAAAAAAGTTCTAACAAGCCCATTCAGCACAATCAAAAACAACCAATTCACAATCAAAATCTCAAACAATGGCATGGACACTTCCTACACCATTGTTTTGAAACACGGAAGCGGTGGCGCACCAACTGAGGCAATCGTAAACAACAAGTCTTATGCCATTAACGCAAACAAATTAGAATTAACAGTTAATGGGGTAATGTCAACTTATTACTATTACACCCTAAAACAACCAACAACACAAGATGACAACTCGGCTTTGCTAAGTCAATGCTTTATCTATGATGATGCTGTTTACACATCAACACAGGCTATAGAAAATCAAATAAAAAGGGAAGGCAACACAAATCACTATGCAACAAAAATCAATCAATGGTCCTATGCTGGAATGACCTATCAAGTTGCAAGAATCAACCGAATTGTTGCAAAAAACAACTGGTCGTTTGAAGATTATTCAAAACTTTCAAACATTCAATCAAACGGACATTTGGGAGGCTTTATTGGGCGAACCACCCAAAACACTTCTGACTATCCTTTGGAATACAGCAACCTTTTGGGTGTTTCAGGGCACACAAGCATTAAAAGTGATGCTGTTTACAACGAAGAAAACTTCAAGACAGGAAAGGTTAAGCAATCAGGTGAGAAAAACTTTTATGTGTCAAAAGTTTTTGCAAGTCAGCAAAACATCACATCATCTTCTGAAACAACAACTGCATTAACCCTTGCGCTTGTTGGTGAAAGTGAGGCTTCATCTGTTTTGGTTTCGCAAAACAATGGAAGTTATGTTGAATATGTTGACCTTGCTTCAGGGCTTACTCGTAACAGCATGTATAACTTCAGTTACAACAAGTCAAAAACCTATGACCGCATGTTTGAAGTTTGGTCAATTTATGACTATGGAACACAAATCAACGAAAATTCAACAAGGCTCAGTGACTACAAAATCACAAACTATGATGCCTATGGAATGCCAATCTATGACCCAATTGTTGGCTTCACAAAAATTCAAATCACAACAACCGATGAATGGCTTGCAATGAACGAAAACCCAGATGCCGACTATCAACTTATGAACGACCTTGATTTTAGCGGGGTTGATTATACAAGCATTGGTAGAGAGGGAACAGTGTTTACAGGAAGCCTTACTGGGCTTGTTGAAGATGAAGAGGGCAACCAAATTGTGAACACAATCTACAACATTGACATTAAGGGTGAACACAACGGACTTTGGGGAACAACCAATGGCGCTGTTATTGAAAACCTTAATGTTGTTGGAATCACTGGGCATGACTATAATGGCACTGCAAACACTTTTGGTCTTTTGATTGGAACGGCCACCGACACCACAATCCGAAACATCACAATCAAAAAAGAAAACGATTTTGTTCTTTCCTCACAAAACAAAGAAAGTTACTTTGAAATTAACGAAAAACTTTACAAAAAAGATAACACCAAAATAACTCTTGTTGCCGAAGCGCCAAAATCTATTTACATCACAACGGCTGGAACAACAACAGAAGTTTCCTTTAAGCAGACCAATTCGTTTTTTGACATTAACAATGCGGTGTTAAGCCCAAGAACCTACTATGTTGTTGAAAACGGAATTGACACCACAAAGATTTACTTCACAAATGACAATTCAAACAACACACAAAAAATTGATAGTGCCACCGTAACCGACACCACCCGTTCTGGAGAAGTTAAAATTAACGGTGATTCCTACATTATCTTCCAAGGAAAATTGTTCAAGAAAATTTCCGAAGAAAGCCAAAAAAATATTAACATTGAGGGCGCCATTTTTGAAATTGATGATGTAACCTATGAATTTAAAACAAAAACAATTGAATTTGACACAAACACAAACAGTTTTGAAATTGATGGCACAACTTGTGTTGTTAACGGGGACAAGATACAAGCAAACAAAAAAAATATTGCAAAAATTGACAACAATGGGCAATTCTTGTTTAACAACAGATACTACACCTATGACTCAGAACATAAAACTGTTACAATGAATGCGGTTGCAATGACTTCAGCCAAAAATCAAATTGACCTTATTCCTTATCCACAAATCTCTAGCGAGACAAATTTTTACACTGGTGGACTTGTGGGGCAATACATTGGAAACAGTTGTGTTGACACAAAAGGAACCGAAGTTGAACTTAAAAACCTTGTTGTTGATGCCGACATTTATCTTGACCTTAAAAACATTAAAGCAAGTGGCATGACTGGTGGACTTTTTGGAAGCATCAGCGGAAGTTCAAATTCAGGAGAAAGTTTGCTGGTTAAACAAGGGTTCTTTTCTGGAATCATCGAAACCATTTCATCAACAAACAATCCAAATGCCAACAATAATGTTCCTATCATCAACCAAGGTGGAATTGCTGGAATGATGAAAAATGTTACACTAGATGGCATGGTTGCCGATGTTACAATGAACGCAAAATTGTTGGCAGGAACAACGCATTATGTTGGCGGAATTGTGGGCAGAAGCGAAAGCTTGTCAGCACTCACAAACATTGTTGTTTTGGGCGACATTGTTGTTGATGTTGTGTCTGAACAAAATTCAGGTTTTTATGTTGGCGGAGTTGTTGGCAAAGCAAATGCCGACCTTTCAAAGGTTGTGAATGCTCCAAACATCATCATCAACACCCTTGATTCAACTGATTCAACAACAACTCGTTGGAATGTGGTTAACATGGGCCAAGACTGTCAATATGTCGGCGGACTTGCGGGAGAGATTGAAGGAAATGTTTCATATGTTGAATCTGTTGCAAGCATAATGAACTACACCACACTAAAAAATGTTAACGCTTTGTTTGGTCATTCAGCACCTAGTTTGAACGAAGGCAATAATGTTAATGTTTTCTATGACAAACAAGTGGCACTTGTTTCACAACAAACAGTGAATGAAAGCAACACCACCTTTAATGCCACCTATCACGCACTTTCAACCGATAACATAATTTTAAACATGTATGGTTTTAGTGTATTTCGTTGGACAGGAAGTTTTAGTTATCCAATTTTAAATCTTGAACTTTTTGATGACCCAAGCAAAGTTGAATGTGTGATGCAAGATGCAGATGGCAACCCAACCTACAACTTCATTGAAAAATACAAACAAGTTGTTGTGAACGCAGAAAAAGGAACAAAATTAAATCCAAAAACCATTTCAAACCTAGAAGAATTTAAAACAGTTTTGGACAATCAAACCTACACCTACTACATTCAAACCGCCGACATCACTGGCACCGACATTTCAGATGTCAATTTTGTTGGTTTTTACAACGGAAACGGCCATTCAATCACAGGGGCAATTGTAAGTGACCTTTATGGAAGAACGGTTAAAAATGCTGGCTTGTTTGGTGGGCTTAAATCAATCGACAAAACTCACACCGCCTCAGTTGCAACAACAACTTCGTTCAGTTACTATCGTGGTTCTGCTGTTACAGCCCTAAATGCAAACTATGAAAAACTTGCGGTTAAAAACAACAAAAGTGGTGAATATGTTAGTGTAGGAATTTTGGTTGGAACAGTTGACGCTCACGGAATTGTTTATGGCTGTGTAACGTCAGGAAACATCATTTTGAATGGAACATTAACCGCAAACAATGCCATTGGCGGAATTGCGGGGCGAAACTTTGGGCAAATTGTTGCAAGTGGTTCTTCTGCTGATGTTTGGGCAAACGGAGGAACTGTCAATGGTAGCACTCGCACAGTTTATGTTGGTGGACTTGCGGGGCTTTTAAAAGGCTATGACATTGGCAATCCAAACAAATTTGACTATGGCTCTAATTCAAAACTCAACCCAATCACAAAAGGCTTAAAAGTTGACAACCCAACAATCTATGCCGTTTCAAACAGCTTTTTCACAGGAACAATTCGTTTTGGACAAGTTGGAAACTTTGTTGCGGGCGGACTTGCAGGAGCAATTCTTTCTTGTGCTGATGAAGACACCTTTGGTGGTCAAAACATCAATGGAAAAACTTATCTTGAAAACTCCTATGTTTCGGCAACTGCGGTTGTAAAACAAGGTGCAAATGACTACAAAATTTACCAAAGCGGAGACAGTCCAAAGACAGAAGGGGAAAAAATAAAGGCTTCATCAATTGTTGGGGCTTCTGAAACACTTAATGCCTCATCTTGCACTCGCAACCTTTGGTATGACACCAATCTTCAAAACGAAAACCCAACAGATGAAAACGGTGTTAGCATTAGCAAAGACAAAAAATACACAATTGCCAAACAATCAGGTGCAAAAAAGTTCTATGCTTCAACCGAAATTGCAAACAAAGACACTGAATTTTACAACACACTTTCAGACAATTTCTCTGGGCAAGCAAACATTGGCTACAACTGGCAAGCAAACATTGGCTACAACTTTGGGCTTTGCACTCCGGGAATTGTTGCAAACATGGGGCAAAGCACAGGAATTGGAACAGAAAGCAGTCCATTTGTTGTTAAGCATGCCTCACACTTTGTTTGGGCAACGCAACAAAACAAAGGAATTTTGGACAAAATTGATGACAAAAATCTTGATGAACAAACCAAAAAAGAAAAAGAAGAAACAGCAAAGAACCCAAACATTTCCTATCCTTATGTTCAAATGGGCATTGACCTAGATTATGCTTCAATTAGCACAAGCTATTCACAACTAACCGGAAAGGATATGGTTAGCACAGCAACCTTTGGTGGTGAACATGGTAGTGTTTTGAACGGAAATGGTTTTTACATTCAAAACAGCCAAGGTGTTTTGTTTGACGAAAACCATGGAACAATTGAAAAATTAGGCTTTAAAAATAGCAACTTTAAAAATAACTCTGCACCATGTTATGTTGCAATCACAAACAATGGAGCCTTGAAGGAAATTTACATTAAAGCAGATTGCAAGCCAAACGAAAAAGTAATAAAATTGTTCTTCAATTCTGGAAATGGAAGTTTGCAAAACAGTCTTACAAACAATCAGCGTATTGACAATAATGGAACGCTTTATGACACAACAACAGTTTCTTACAGCAATGTCTGTGATATTTTGTTTGGTGCTGAAGATTTGATTGATGTTTGGTATGTGAAACATCAAAGTGGCAAGGTTGATGATGAAACAGGCACAGGAACCTTTGTTTTGCGTGCATTTGACAAAAACGCTTCAAAATATGATGTGTTTGGAATTATTGGCACCGACAACTACACAGATTCTGAAGACAACATAACACTTTCTGACGATTGGGACATCAAAGAAGATAAAAAAGGCACAATCTACATCACAACAAAAGAGCAATACATTGCACTTGTGCAATACTATCAAGAAAACGAGAAAAATGTGTTTCATCCTTACAACATTGTGATTGCAAGCAACATTAACATGGAAGGCCTTGAACTTTCACACCTTGGAACATATTTTGCAGGGCAAAACAATGGCACAAAACAAACTTATCTTACTGGACAAGTTGTGCTAACAAATGCTGAAACAGGAATAACAACATATGGCAAAACTCACAAAATCGAAAACTTTGGGCTTACCAACGACAGCATGATTGATGTTTTTGCTGGAACTGTAACAAATCTTAACATTTCAAATGTAAGTCTTATTGCAAGCAAAAACAGTGCAGTTTTGTTTACCTCAAACGATTCAACAACAGGCTATGTTGAGGGCAACAGTGTTTCAAATGTAAACATTTCACATGTTTTGGCAAACGCAAAATTTGGCAATGAGCTTGATGCAGACAACAAAGAAAACTTTGCTCGGCTTGGAATTGTTGCCGATTCAAGTTTGGCGCAAATCACAAACACTTTTGTTTCAAATGTAACAATCAATGTTAAAAATGGCAGTGGGCAAGAAGTGTTTGTTGGCGGATTTGTTGCAGTCAACAAAACAGCCTCCGTTCAACAAACTGCTCAAGAGGGCGACACTGTGGTCAATGACACCACCAAAATTGTTTACGGAAGCATCAGCGAATCGGGCGTGAAAGATGTCTCAATTTCTGTTAATGCTGCTAAATTCAACAATTCAAAAGCAAGTGCTAATGACAATGAAACAGACAAGCAAACCACCACAAATGCCGAAATTGGAGTTGTTGTTGGTGGGCTTGTTGGACAAAACACAGCAAACATAACAATGAATCCCATAGATTCAGTGAAACCAGATGATAATGTGGGCGTTCAAAATGTTACTGTTAGTGGAAATGCAAAATCGGTTGGTTTTGTTGTTGGAGTGAACAATGGTTCAGGAAAAGTTGAAATTGGCAAAAAAGTTGAGGCAACAATTAACGCAAGAGCAGCCAATGTTGGTGGAATTTTTGGAGAAATCAGAGCAATTTATGGTGGAATAACCTTAAAAGATACTGCAAGTGTTAACCTTACAATAAGTTCAGAAAACTCCATCACAAATGTGGGTGGAATTGCGGGAATCTACAAAATTTCAACTGGAAGCCAAACCACCGTAAATGGCAACATAACCATCAACTATGAAAGCGAATCTTCTGTTACTAGCCTTGGTGGAATTGCGGGACAATTTGCAAAGGCAACAACTGGTGCAGGTAGCTCAACAGTTGCCATAACAATCACAAAAGACCAAAACAGCAAAAACACCTATCCAACCATAAGCATAAAAAACCCAAAAGCACAATATGTTGGTGGTTTGATTGGTTTTAACGGTGACACTCTGAATGGCGGGGACAACAACACTGATTTTGAATGTGTTATGGAATATGTTATTGAAACAAACATAAACATCAACTCAACAAATGCCAACAGTGTGGGCGGACTTTTTGGACGTAGTTTTCGCCAAATTGGTGTTGTTAAAGGAAATTCCAACACCAAACAACAAATTATTTACAACGATTGCAATGATGGAAAAGACTACAAAATGGAAATATCAGGAAATGCTCTTTATGTTGGAGGAATTGTTGGCTACAACAGACAAACCATTTATGTAACAAGTTTCAGCAATGCAACAATTGAGACCTACGGTTATGCACTTGATGCACTTGAGGATGAGACACAAAAGTTACTTACACAAAAAGGTTTTGATGTTACGGGCGGAAAAACAGGTTTTGTTGGCGGACTTGTTGGCTATTCTTATGGAAAAAATAATCCTGCTAACGTAGAGGCTAACATCTATGGCTATGATGTTAAAAATTTGAACATTACATCTGACCGTTATGTTGGCGGACTTGTTGGCTACAATGATTCTTGTTCAACCATTGGAACAAGTTCCATTTACAATTCAACCCTAACAGGAGGCCACCACATTGGTGGAATTGCTGGAGCAAACAGAGGTGTGATTAAAGGCACTTCTATTGCCACCAGTGATGCTGTTCATGTTGATTCCGTAACAATTTCAGGATTCAAATTGCTTGGACTAATCACGGGTGAAAACATAGGCACTCAAGCAGAAGAACAATCAAGTTCAGAATCAAGTTCAGAATCAATTTCAAAACTAAGTTCAGGACTAATTTCAAATGTCATTGTTCGTGATGTTTTTGTTAACTCAAACCCAGTCAAAAACACTTCTTCGGGCGAGGGCGAGTCTGCTGGCAACACTTTGACAAATGAAACCAGCACAACCGAAACAGGTTCCAAAACAACATCAAATGAGCAAATAAGCTCACCAATGAAAGTAACCTTTAATTCAGCATCGGAAGACAACAGCGGACAAGGAATTTTGGTGTCTGTTAACAGACAATATGCTGTTTTAGATTCTGTTTATGTTGGACTTTCGCACTCAGACAACACCTTTACATTTGATAAGGGCGACAACATTGGTTTTGTTGGGCTTAATGAGGGAAGGGTTTCCAACTTGGGAATTTACATTTCAACAAATGCAACTGGACCTGAAACAACCGAGGACAAAACAACCGAGGGCGAAACAGAAACCAAAAACAACACAAGCATCAATGCTGAATCATCTGATTCAAACATCATTAAATTTAACACAGAAACCTCCAGCAACAATGTTGGAATCATTGGAAAAAGCACCAAAACTTCTTTTGTTCAAGTTGTTAAGGTAAGAGGACCAAAGGCTATGTTTACAATTTCAGGAAACGAAAATGTTGGTGCAATTGGTTATTGCGAAAACCAAATTGCAGAGCTTGATTCTGGTGTTGACATATTTACTGGAAAAGGAACAAATGACACACAAGCAGGTTTGGAACTTTCAAACATAACATTCAAAGGAAACATAAATGTGGGTGCGGTTGGTTCTTATGTTGGCGGACAAGAAGAGGGCAACGAACAATATAACATCAACATAAAAATCACTGATTCAGTTAGCATAAAAGGAACTACAAACATTGGAGTGATTGGAAAGCTTGAAAACACCACCTCAATCAACTTTGTTACTCAAGGTTCTGTGAGTGTCAACGGAACCACCAATGTTGGAGGACTTGTTGGCTATGCTGGTGGAAACATTTCAGGAAACATTGAACTTTTAAGGTCAGAACAATCAATTGTCATAAACAACAGCGAAACCAATGTTGGTGGACTTGTGGGAACACTGGCTGAAAATTACTCATTTATTCCAACTGCAATCAAATTTTCTAATGAAGATAACTTTATGATACAAATTTCAGGAAAAGAAAATGTTGGTGGAATCATTGGCTTAAACAACGGAACATTTGCGCCAATCAAAACGGCTTCTGCTGGTCAAGACACTTCTGTTTCAGCAACCGACACCACCACAAACAGTTTTGAATTATGCAAAGTTAAGGTTAACGGAACCACCAATGTTGGTGGAATTGCAGGGAAAAACACATCAACAATTGGAAGCGACAACTCTGCCATATCCATTTTAAACCCAAATGTTGAAGGAACCGAAAATGTTGGTGGAATTGCAGGACAAAACACTGGCTCAATAACAAACATTTCTGTGAACTCTTCAACAATCGAAGGAACAACTTGCGTTGGTGGTTTTGTTGGCTTGAATGAAGCTAAAGCCAAAATTTCAACTTGCACCATTAGTCAAGGAACTGTTGGTGGAGACGTCAAAGTTGGTGGTTTTGTTGGGGACAACCAAGGAACTGTGGAAGAGTCCACATCAAAACAGCCAACCATTAGTGGAACCCGAATTGTTGGAGGCGCAATTGGTTACAATGAAAAGGACGCAACCTTAACCTATCCAAAGTTCCCTTCTGATTCTAATGGAAAAAGAACTAACATAAAAGGTCATCACAATGTTGGAGGACTTGTTGGAGTTAATGGTGGAACGATTGAAGGTGGAACAAGTCAAAATTATGTTAACTATCTTTATGTGAAGGTTGGAGCAACAGACACATATCTTGGCACTTACAATTTTGGTGGAGTTGCTGGAGTTAATTTTGCTACTGGAAAAGTTTTTGACACGGTTATAAATGCTCAAATTTACAATGCAGACACTTTGGTTGGAGGACTTTTTGGCTCTAACTATGCAAGCATTGAAAACTTTTGGCAACTTAAAATTGATGACCAAGCCAAAATCACAGATAACAAACCAACACTTCATTGGGGTGGCATAAAAATTCCTTTAAAATCTGATTATACAACGGAAGAAGAGGGATTTAATGAAATAGCATATAGAGAAGCATTTTACAAAAGTATTTACATGTATTACATTTATGGTGATGATAACAAGAAATTTATTTTGTATGATTCCTACACCACAGATAGCAAAGGAAAGCCAATTGGCACACCAATGGGCGTTTCTGTTAGCGGTGATATGACTGACTTTTATGGTGGAATAAACGAGGTTCCAACAGCTATTGAAAAAGCTTACTACAACAATGACAAGCTTTTGTATAACTACCAAGCAATTGTTGGAATGCACATTGGTTATGATACTGGCGGAGTTTCTTGCACATATTATAAACAAGACACAACACGAGTAACATATGGAAGTGATAATTATACAAACGCCTACATTATTTGTACTATACCAGAGATTACAAAGAAAGAGACCAACACCGCACTAATCAAACTTACCTTTGGAAGAATTGTTGTTGGTTACGATAAAGCAATTGATTCTTATTCGTCTGGTGTAAGTTATGAAGTTGGTGATTATGTTAATTACCAGGGCATGGATTATTGTGTTTCAACCACTATTTCAAAAGATGAAAATAAAGGGTGGGCTACAATTTCTGGAAAAGTAAAACAAATTACGCCAGATACAAAAGAAATCTGTGTAATATACACCAAAGGATTTAACATTAACACTGCTCGCGACTTTATTGGAATCCCAGGAAAAGCAATTTATTCAAACACTTATTGAGTAACTTACAAAAAAAGCAGAAGTTAGATGGTTTAAAAAAGGAATTAAAAAACAAAGACCAAATGACACCAAAAAACAACTTGCAAAAAACTGTTTTTTAACCCCTCAGTCATTTAAAAAATTGTTTTAACCTCTTGGTTATTTTACAAAAAAATTGTTTTTTAACTTTTTCACTTCGTTTTACAAAAAATTGGCTTCTAACTCTCTCAATCGTTTTGCAAGAAAATTTTCTTTAATTCTCACTTAGTCATTGCTACCAAAACAAAAAACATGTAATTTTAGTTTTCATTTTTTGAAACTAACACAAAAAAGGACACTATTTGATTTTTAGTGTTCTTTTTTGTTTCACTAGTTGCCCATGCCTGTTTTTTGGTTTTCACCTCAAAAAAAGCACTCCAAGGGCATAAATGCCCTAGATACGCTCGACTCACTTTGTTCGCTTCGGTATGACAATGGGTTATCAACATCAACTAGGGTGTCATCCTGAACCTATCTACGAAAACTCCACCCCATGTCATCCTGAACCTATCTTCGTAGCCCTCCTGTGAAGGATCTCGTTAATCACCCCGTTTGAGAAAGCAATCAATCGACACATTAAGCCTCGCTAAACCATGTTTGAATAACACCTTATAAAATAACTCAGAGAGAAACACAAAGTTATTGTCATACCGACCGACCGTAGGGAGTGGAGCGTATCTGGACACGCCAGTGTCCCTGACAACCGCAAGTTTGCTTTCTAACTCTACCTTATCACCAAAGCCCGTGAGAAACACAAAGTTATTGTCATACCGACCGAACGCAAGTGAGTGGAGCGTATCTGGACACGCCAGTGTCCCTGACAACCGCAAGCCCTCACATCAAACTCAAACTTTTTGCAATAACGCTCGCAAGTTTTTTTGTGAGCAAAGTTTTTGCATAAAACATTTGCGGAAAAACCGAAGCCACCGAACACACCCCAAACAAAAACCAATCGGCAGTGGGTTTAACTTTTTTGAGAATGGGGTTAAATGGCACATAGTTTTGTTTTAGCACAATTTGCCCAAGCCTTTTAGGCTGTGAACTTGTGCTGGCGTCAATCATCAAAACGGCTTGACCTTGGTGCATTTTTTTCACAAAACTTTGGGCAAGTTCAAAATTGTTTGCGTTAATGGGGCAGTCTAATGTTCCATAAACATAATTTTTGTAACCAAACTTTTTCAGCATTGTGCCAACAAGTGGTCCAAGCAAATCTTGGCTGAACTTTGGCTCGCCAACACACATCACAACGGGCGGACTTTTGAACGCACTCAAAAAAGTGGCAAGCAAATCTTGGCAAGAACTTGCAAAAACGCTGAAAGATTTTTCCATAAAAACTCCTTTTTTTGACTGAATTTTTGCAAAAACTCAAAAATTTATTCATTTTTTTCAAAAAAAGTTGCTAAAACAACCAAATTATGTTAAAATTTTTAGAGGAGGATGAAATTATGCCATGGCTTGATATTTTGGCAAGTGCTGTGTTAATTATGTTTGCGCTGTCTGGCTTTTTCAAGGGGTTTTGGCGTAATTTTTTGTCACTGTTTTCAAGCATTGTGGTGATTGTGCTTGCAATTTTGATTTCAAAACCAATTGCAAACCTTTTGGAATCGTGGTTTCATGTTTCAAGTAGTTTGGCTTCAAGTTTACAGCCAAGTTTTGCAAATTATTTTCAGGCAACCGATTGGCATACTGGCTGGATTTACACCTTGCTTGTGGCATTTTTGGGAAAAACTTATTTGCAAAGCGAGCCGAGTGCCGAAGAACTTGCCACTGCCTTTTCGGGCAGTGTGTCCAAAATTTTGATTTCCATAATTTGTATGATTGTGGTGTTTTTCCTTATCAAACTTGTGCTTTGGCTAATTTTGAAATTTACCAAAAAACTAAGCATAAAAAAATCGCACCGCATTTTGGACAGAATTTTTGGAATTTTGCTGGGAATTTTAAAAGGATTTTTTGTGATTCTTGTGGCAAGTTGGATTTTGTTTGCGATTGGCGGAGTCATCACTCCAATTGCTGGTTGGCTGGACAACATGTTTGCTTCAAACGGCTTTGCTGGTTGGCTTTACAAAATTTCAAATCACATTTTGCAAAATTGGATTTTCCCATTTTTGCTTCGCTAAAATTTTGGGTTTTAACAAAAAAGCGTGTCCATTGATTGGGATGTGCTTTTTTTGTTTTGCTTGATTGTTTTTGGTTTGAATTAAACACCAAAACAAAAAAGTTATCCACTTTTCCTCAAAAAACTCAAAAATTTTCAAAAAGGGTATTGAAAGAAATGGCGTTCTGTGGTATAATTATTTTTGGATGAAAAGGAGAAAATAATTATGAGTATGAACAACACCTCAACAGATGAAACAACAGAAAAAAGGACAAGAGCTGAAATAATGGAAGCACTTAAAAATATAAGCACAGAAACTGATCAAAACAAAGTGGAAGAATATCTTGATGGCATAAGTGATGAAGATCTTTACAAATTTACTGTGAAAATGAAACAACAAATTAAAAATGGGGACGTTAACAAAAAAGACCTTGTTCCATTTTTGCCAATTTTTGACACGGCAAACATAAGCAAAACAACTCCTGAAGCTCTTTGTATTATCTCTAACATCATAGGCAAAAATGGTGTGCGAGCAATTTCTCAAGGACGACTTCTTAAATATTGTTGTGCTGTGAGTGAAGATGCTGAAAACATTATTATGCGACAAAAAGCATCAGCACACAAAAGTTCGGTTACAAAGTTTGACAAATATCCACAAGAAGTAAAGGAAACCTATCTTTCAGTTGAAGAACAATTGACGCAACTTGAAGAAATGAGAAAAAACAAAGAAATTGACAAACAAACCTATGATGTTATTAAAAAGGACGTTAAACTTGCTGGTGAAGCAGATGTTCGTGTTACCAGCATTTTCAGTCACATGAAAGACAATCACATTGATGAACTTGTTTCAAAACTAAAGATTTTGGAAAATGCCATTAATGCAATGGATGCTTATTCAACAACTTTGGGACGCAAATTTGACACGCTTTTGAAAGAGTGTGATGACAATGCCGAAGTTTGCAACAAAATTGATGAATACACAACTTCTTTTGAAAACCATTTTAACATGACCTTTGAGCAGAACTACAAACAAGTTTTTAAATTAAAACGAGAAGTTGAAGATGAGCTTAACAAGGCACTTGGCACTTTGAAAAAAGACCGTGTTGATTTAAAAGGTGCAAAAGAATTTGAAAGCAAACTTTTTGCTCACCGAAATGAAGAACTAACAAAAAATGTTTTTGAAAAACAAGGACGACCATTTACTGAAAAGGACCTTGAAAAAGCTGATTGGGAAAATATGGAAAGCATTTTAGAGCAAACTCAAAAAGTTTTGAGTGAGTGCCAAAAAGAGTTTGAAGAGATTAACTTAACTTACAGCAAAGCAAAGCGTGGTTATGATCAAGTTTGCCAAAAAATCAAAACATTTTTTGACCCAACACACAACAAGTGTGGAGTTGTTCCAAAAGTTGTTCGTGAGTTTTAATTCAAAATTAAAAAAAGAACACAATTTTAACCCATTGAGTTAATTTTGGTGTTCTTTTTTTGTTTGTTTAGTTTTAAAAAACTAAATTTTTGTAATTTTTTACATATTTTCCACTTTAACAGTTTTCAGTGGCAAAAGTTCAAAATTTTTGTGCTTTTCAAGGTCTTTTAAAAAGGCGTTGCGAACCTCGGGAGGTTTGATTGGCATGTTTTTAAGCATTTTAAGGTCAAAAAGTCCTGGCTCATAGGTGCCAGAAATGTTGACATCTTTTTTGGTGTATTCTTCTGCATCGGTTTTGTGAATTTCCCCTTCAATCCAATCGCAAACAAAAAATCCTTGCTTTGTGCCATTTTGAAAAATTTGATAAACCATGTTTTTTGCTTCAACTTTTATGCCAAATTCTTCAAGAACCTCTCGTTCACAGCACTCTTTTGGTGTTTCGCCTTTTTCTTTTCCGCCACCGGGAAAAACAAAAAAGTGTTTTCCTTTTTTGTGCCTTTCCATAAGTGCAATTTGTCCATCTTTTATGATGATTGCTCGATATCTTTCCATAAATTCTCCTTAAATGTGCTTTTTATTTTAACATATCTTTGATGTTTTGTAAAGTAAAAAAGTGTGGCAAAAATCCACACTTTTTTAGTTTTTTGTAAATTGCATGATGCGTAAAATCAATTCCAAAACCTTAAAGTAAAGCCAAATTACTGAAAATGCAAGCCCAAAAGCAAGGCGATTTTCATAGCTTTTGTCAAGTTTGTATTCAACTGCATCTTCAATTGACCTAAAATCGCAAAGCAAAAACAAACAACCAATAACAACTCCAAAAATTCCAAAACCAATTGAAAGCCATGGGTTGCTCCAAATTGAACTTACAAAACCGCTAAGGCCAGGAATAAAGTAACAAATCAAAAGCAAAAATGATGCCAAAAACATCGTTAAAAACAAAACCCACACAATGCTCATAAATCTGTTTGTAACTTTAATCACTCTAAAGCGATACAAAATCAGCATTGATGCCACAAGTGCAATTGTGATTGCAAGCGCAAGAAGCATTGGACCTTGATAACCCTTGAACGCAACTGCCAAAAATCCCAAAATATAGCCATAGGCAAAGCAAGCAAAACTTCCGCAAACTCCTGCGGCACGGTTTGAAAAACTTGCCACAATTGGCATCACAAACGAAAGAATTGTGCAAATAACCAAAAGTGCCACTTCAACACTATTGGCGGTAAAAACACCATCATCACTTGCAATTGTTGCTGCTAAAAGTAAGTGAAGAGCCATTGCCACAACAATTCCACCCAAAACCACAAGCAAAAACAAACCAGTTTTGCGGAAAACAGATTTGTAGGTTATGCAGTTTTCCGAAACATCATTGCTTTTTAGGGCAGACTTTAAAACAGGGTTTACCATTTGTTGCCCAAACTTTGAATTTTTTGTTTCCATTTCTATCTCCTTAAAATATTGTTAAGTATAGCATAATTTACGCAAGTTTGCAACATTTTAGCCAAAAAAAACAAAAATTTTGCAAAAAATTTAAAAAACCTTAAAAAAATCAAGCAAAATAAAAAAAAATATGTTATACTTAAAGAAAGTAAAAAAATTTAGGAGGAGGTTTTTTGTGCTGTTAAAAGAACATTATGGTGAGCAAGAGGGAATATTTAGTCCGTCAGAATTTCACACAAAATTGGAAAATTTCCCAAATACTGCAATAACATTTTTTTCCAAAAAACTTTTAAAAATTTTTTTAAAAAAACATCAAGCGGTTCAAATTGCTGTGCTTGAAAATGAAGCAATGGTTTTTCCAATCTACAAAGTCAGGCACAAAAATCGGAACCTTGCAGTGTTTCAGTCACCAATTGGGGCACCCGCTTCGGCAAGTCTTTTTGAGGAAGTTGTTGCACTTGGTGCAAAAAACATTATTGCCGTTGGTTGTTGTGGCTGTTTGGACAAAAGCATTGAAGTGTCTGACCTTGTTGTGCCAAATTGTGCAATTCGTGATGAGGGGCTTTCTTATCACTACATCAAACCAAAAGATGAAATTGTTTTAAACGAAATCATGGTTAGGCTTGTGTGTGAAAGTTTGGAAAAGCAAAATCAACCTTTTGTGGTTGGAAAAACATGGACAACCGATGGGCTTTATCGTGAAACTTTTGAAAAAATTGACAAGCGAAAAAAACAAGGGGCAATTGTGGTTGAAATGGAAACCTCGGCACTTGCTTCGGTTGCTGAATTCAGAAAAATTAATTTTGCTCAAATTTTGTATGGTGCCGACAGTCTTGCTGGGGAAGAATATGACAAACGAGCTTTTCGGGGGGACACCATTCCCAAACGAACAGAAGCTTTAGATTGTGGAGCATATGTGGACAAAGAGTTAAAAAGAATGCAAAAAGAAGAAAAAGAAAGACCAAAAATAAAAAAACAAGGATTTTTTAGATTTTTTGGGGAATAAATTGTAAGGGGGAAAAATGAAACAAAGTGATTTCAAAGCCTTTGGCGTTAGTGAAACATTGAACAAAGTGTTAAAAAAAACAAGCACAATGGAAATAATTTTTGGCGGAGTTTTTATTGCAATTTCTGCCATATGTTTTGCTTTTATAATTTGCCTTTTGGGATATAACAGTTGGGGGCAACCATTTTTTGAATTTTTTGGTTACAATGGTTTTGACAGCCGAATTGACACATTAAAACTTTTTAGTGCGGTGATTATTTGTGGAATTTGTGGCCTTGGCGCAGGGGCAGTTGCTCTTGTGTGGGGAATGAACACAAAAAAAAGCACCACCAATCCAGTTAGTTTTTTAAAAGCAAAAAATTGGCTTAGATTTGGCGGGGGATTTTATGTTGTTGTGGCAATTGTTTTGGCAAGTTGTTTCTTTTTGGCACTTGCTTTTGTGCCACTTATTTTGTTTTTTGTTGTAATGTTTTTGATGTGTGTGCTTCTTGCCACAACAAAATTTGTTGAAACTTTGTTTTTTCCAGACAAAGATGAAATTTTGGATGTAAATGCACTTTCTTCCGCTCAAAAGAAAAAAATTTTAAGCCAATCAAGTCGAACTTCTTTTGATGAACCTTTTGATGAAACAATGCCAAAAACATCTCAAAAAGCAAAGCAAAAAAATCAAACTCAAAAAAGCAAAAATTTAGCAAAAGCAAAAAAATCACAAAAATAACACTGTCTTAGCCATTTTAGTTAGTAATGTTTGAAATTAACAAAAAAGGAACAGCGCATTAAATTTGCACCGTTCCTTTTTTTTGTTTTGTTAGTTTTAAAAGTGTTAGCCTTAGGCTTTTTTTGTATTTATGAAAATTTCAAACTTTTTTAATTTATTTTTTCAAATTTATTTTAATTTGTAACTACTAAAAAAGTAAAAACCAAAGTTAACAAACACCAAATTTTTTAGTTAATCAAAGAGCAAGCAAAAATTGTTAGGATGGTTGCTCCCAATGTTAGCAAACTTGTCAAAACCAAAATTGCAATGTCAAAACCTGTTTTTGTTTTAAGATAAGGTTGGTCGGAGGTTTCGTTTAACCACTCGCCAAATTTTTTGCGTTTTGGTTTTTTGAAAGGTTTCAGTTCATCAAGATTTTCTTTTTGATATTGGTCTTTGGCATCAAATTGATATTTTTGCTCTTGGCTAGTTGTGGAGGTAGTTGTTGAGGCTTCCTCCATTTTCTTTTGCATCTTAAAACTTTCGGCTTGTGCTTTTTGATATTTTCTTTGATATGGAATCAAAATGGAAATAATGGTAATTAACGATATTGTTTCAACAAAAAAGTAAAAAACACAATAAACAGCACAAAGTGCACAAATAATTCCAAGTAAAAGCAAAAAGATGAGCTGAACAAATCCATCATTAACATGCTTAAAACATGCAAAAGCACCAACAACAAAACCCAAGGTGATTGCTCCAAGCAAAATCAATCCCAAAAACACAAAAATTTTGTAGACATAACCGCCACGCCTCCAGCCTTCGGCTTTTTTGTCAAAATAACCCAAAATATTAAAAATTCCAAAAATCATTTCAACGCCATCTTTCATTTTGTTTTCTCCTTTGTGGAAATTTTGCCATAAAAACAACAAAAAGTCAAACAAAAACAAACAAAACATCAAAGGTGTCCAATTTTTGTTGCCATGGCTTTGCTATTGATTTTATAATTCAAAGAAAGATGCAGTCCCCTCACAAACAACTTAAAAATTTAAAATCAACGCCAAACAAACTTCTTGATTATAACAAAAAAAGCTCAACGGCTTTTTAGTTTTGTCCAAATTCTGCTGTTTTGCTTTTTGATTTTTCTTGTTTAAGAGCATTTTCAATAATTTCGGCAATTCGGTTTTGTGTTTGTGTGGTGTCTTTAAGTGCACTTTCGCAAATGTTTGCAATACTTTCTTGTTTGCGTTTTTGTTTTCCTGTGTCAACATAGGTGCAATATTTTTCATGCACCATTTTTGCAGTTTCTTCAATGCTTAAATCTGAAGTATCCAAAACAAAGTCATACACGCTTTTGTCATTGTTGTTGCTTGTTCCATACAAAATTTCATAACGGTTGTTTTCCGCTTCCCAACGGGCTTGCAAATCTTTTTTTGCTTGCTCAAAACTTACATCAGAGTTTTCATCGCCCTGTCTGCCCGAACCAATCAAGCGTTTTGCTTGAACGTCGGATTTAATGTCTAAAAATGTTTTCATGTTCAAAACCGAAAGCAAAGCCCACGCAAGACGGCTGTCAAAAATCACTTCGTCGTTTTGCCTTTTAATGCCTTCTTCAATAATTTTTTTGTCCAAAAGATAATCTACATTAAAATCATTAAGTTGGTTAAGTTCCAAAACGGTTAGCCCACGCTTTTTGGCTTCCTCACGAAAAAGCGCCCCCGAATAAAACACATCAAAGCCATAGTCTTTTGAAAGTTTTTCAATCGTAGCACTTTTTCCGCTACATGGTTTTCCGGTCATTGAAATAATCATAAAAACACCTTCCTAAAAAATTAGTTTTTGCCATAGTTTTTGAAAAATTAAATTTAGCATGACAACCACAATTTTAGCATTTACATAACTTTATTATATCATAAAATCACAATTTTGTCAAGGAGTAAAAATTGAGGTGGGTTTTT
>CAVEAP010000001.1:12276-32402 GCA_963613725.1 Mediterraneibacter torques | reverse complement strand
TTGCTGTGTAGGTGGACAAAACAAAAAACTGCATTTCAAGGTCTTCATAAAAACGCCTGCGTTCGTTGTTTGTGTCGGCATTTTTTGATTCACTTTCCCTTGATGGAACCGACATCAGTTGAACGCCTTTGATGACTTCGGTTTGGTCTTTAAAATAGGTGTAGTTTCCATTTTCATCAACCACAAACATTCCTTCATCGGGAATGGTGCTGTCTTTGCCATCACTCCCCCCTCCGCCAATTGGTCCATAGTTGCCCGAATTTCCGCCACCGCCCGAGTTCCCGCCAAATGGCGAGGAATAGCACGCTGAAAACAAAAAAAGGACGGCAACAACAAACATAAGTCCCAAAAATCTGGTCACAAATTTTGTCATATCGCCCTCCTGAAAAAACTTTTTTTCTCCTTTTTCATGTTATCACTTTAAATTTAGAATTAGGATGAGGATGGTTTAACCCAACCAAAAATTTGGTTAGCATATTGACAGAACAACCACATCAAAAGAACAAGAACAAAAATACAAACAAATCCAATGATTGCGTTAATCATTCTTGATTTTGCCTCCGTTCTTTTGTCGGCACTGTCGGCTTTTGCAAGGTTCACACCCAAATAGATTGAATAGAAAATTCCACCAGCTGCAACAATAATCATCACAGGAACAAGAATAATTGATGCATATTTAAAAATGTCATTTGCCAAACTGTTCAATCCAGATGTGTCTGCTTCGGCTGCCAACCGTGCAAAACCTAATGCAAGATTAAAAAAGTTCATAAATTACCTCCGTTTTTCTTATATGTATCATTTGCTGTTTTGCAAATTTTTATGCCCAAAACAAATGAAAACATATTGGTATGTTTATATCTTAGCAAAAAAAAACAAATAATGCAAACGTTTTTAAGCAATTTTTTAAAAATTTTTTGATTTTTTTTAATTTTTTGGCTAATTTTTAATTTTTTTGGGAAAAAGAACTTTTTTTGCATTTTTTTGAGGCAATCACACCACCAAAAAATTTGTTTTACAAACACATTGAAAAAACCATGGTTGAATTTTAAAAAACTTTTTGCTTGTTTTTGTTTGCGTTTTTCCTTTGATGTGTGCTATAATGAAAGCATATTGAAATTATGGAGGAAAAAATGAGCAGATTTTTGAAGTATCTTTTGTTATTCATTTTTGTTTTTCTTGGATGCTGGATTATTGGCGGGTGCGTTGGCAGTTATATGGACTATCAAACACTTGATTTTGGTGCAATTTTTACGCTGAAATGACAATTTACGCTGGTCATTCCTGTTGTTTTGGTTGCACTTTGCCTTTTGTTCTTTTTGCTTCGCCTTTCCGACCCCAAAAAAGGTGGATTTTTCAAAAAAAGCGAAAAGAAAAAAGACAAATATGCCCCACAACAATTTTTTGACAGCAAATGGCTTACCGAAAAAGAAATGGACAAAAAATATCCTGTTGTAACCTTTACGCACCTTGGCGGAGTTAAGGCAGGAATTCCACTTCGTGCCGAAATGAAGGGAAATGATGTTCAAATTAACATGAAATATGAAAACTGGCACGCACTTTGTATTGGAACTTCGGGTGTTGGAAAATCGCAATGTTTCATTAACCCAATCATTCAAATTTTGGGAAGTTGCCAAGACAAGCCTGGCATTGTTGTTAACGACATGAAAGGTGAACTTTTTAGGGACCACAGCGAATATCTTAAGTCAAAAGGCTACAACGTTATCACCCTAAACCTTCGTGAAACCTCAAAATCAACCCGTTGGAACCCTATGGAAAAGGCTTTTAATGCTTTTCAACGCAGTTTGCATTTGTATGGCGAAGTTAAAATTCACAACAATGTTAACCCAGCCGACTTGGGGCTTCAAATTTTGACCGATGTTTACAACAAAGAATGGTTTGAGTTTGAGGGAAAAGCCTATCCAACAAAAGAAATGCTTGACAACGACCTTAAAGCCCTTAAAAAACAACTTTTTGATGAAGCCTATGAGGACCTTAACGACATTGCCACCACACTTTGCCCAATTTCACAAGGTGAGAACGCTTCGTGGGACCGTGGTGCAAAAGACTTTGTTTTGGGTGTTATGCTTGCCATGCTTGAAGACAGTGAATTTCCTGAACTTGGCATGACAAAAGAACGTTTTAACCTTTACAATCTTTCTCGTATTTGCAACTTTAGAGATGATGACCCCGACAATCAATTTGCTTCGCTTCAACGCTATTTTGCGGGCAGAAGCAAACTTTCAAACGCCGCCCAACTTGCAAACCCTGTTATTAACAACGCTTCAACAACCATTCGTGGTTATTTGGGAATTGTTTCGGGAAACCTTAGCCCATTTGCCGATGGTGGTGTTTGTTTTGTTACCAGTGGAAACGAAATGGATTTTGAGCATTTTTGCGACAAACCAACCGCCTTTTTCATTCAAGTTCCTGATGAAAAAGACACCCGACACGCCATTGCTGTTATGGCAATCATGCAACTTTACAAAATTTTGGTTGCAACCGCAAACAAAACAATCAAACAAGAGCTTCCTCGCCGAGTTTTCTTTGTGCTTGATGAGTTTGGAAACCTTCCAAAAATTCCAAAGTTTGACACCATTGTAACCGTTGCCCGTTCAAGAAGAATCAGTCTTTTTATGGCAGTTCAAAGTTACAACCAAATTCACATGAAATATGGCGATGCGGCAGCCGATGCAATCAAGTCAAACTGCCACATTCACTACTACATGGGAACAACCGATGAAAAAACAAAAACCGAATTCAGCAACCGTTGTGGACATGCTTCGGTTGAAACAACTTCGACAAGCGAAAACAAAGGAAAAGACAGCAAGCAAGACACAAAATCAACCAGCACAAGCAAAACCAGCGTTGCGCTCATCACTCCAGACGAACTTGGGCTTTTGAAAGAAGGTGAAATTATTGTTTCAATGTTCAAAGAAAGCCCAATGCGTGTGAACTTTACACCTTCTTGGAAAGCCGCACAAGCAGGGCTTTACAAAATGAGCCCACCACCAAATGTCTATGTTCCAGCAAGATATTTGGATGAAGAAAAAGTTAGATATGACATCACCGAACGCAACAAAAAAGTTTTTAGAGATTAACCAAAAAGGCACAACAATTTGTGCTTTTTTTTGTTAAAAATTTTTGTTATATTTTAAAAAAATATAAAAAACTGCATAAATGACACAAAAATTAGCAAAATATGTTAAGTTTTTTTAGTTTTTTCCCATTTTTTGGTTGTGTTAAAAATCAAAATATGCTAAAATTTAGTTAAGACAAATATCCTTTGCGATTTGGTCGGGAAAACAAAAGTTTAGGAGTTAAATATGCAAAAAGTTTTAAGTAACAAATTATTTTTTGGCATTATGCTGATGATTGTGGCATTTGCTTTGCCAATGATTGTGATGTTTGGAGCAAAACAATCGGTTTTTGCTGCCGAAGAAAATCCAATTAAGGTTTCAATTGTGAACTATCAAAATTCTGATGGCACCATCACGGAACCTGAGAACAACACTGTGGGGCAAGGTGGATTTGCTGTGCTGAACAGTTTTTTTGAACTTGAAACAAAAACTGTTGATGGAGTTCTTAAATACTTTGATGGAACTTATTCTAACAATCAAAAGTTTTACAACACATTATCTGAACAAGTTGATGATTCTGAAACCACTGGGTTTGAAGGTTACAAAATCACCTATGCGGGAGAACACGGGCTTGCATTTTTTGATGAAACACAAAACAAGTGGTTTTGGTTTCCAATGACCTCAAGCGATGAAAAAACAGCCTATCACCAAGCTATTAAAATTGAAATTGGCGATGCAACAACAAGTTTTAACTATCTTAACGTTAGTGTAACCCTTAATGGAACAAAACTTTACAGCACTGGAATTTCTGGCGATGGCGGAATAAAGCAAACCTACAGTTTTGTATATCACGGGCTAAGCAGTTCAATTGTCAATGGTTCCTACAACAAAAAAGCAGAATTTTTTACCTATCAAGACAATCAAAGTGGTTATGGTGAAAAAATCAATGAAGTTGAAGGACTTTATCAAATTTCAGTTGAATATCGACAATCCACTTCCTCATCAATTTTGCAAACAGCAAGTTTTGGATTTTATTTGGTAACATCAAACACCTATGCCAACAATGAAGACAGCGTTTTGTTTGACTACACACAAAAAAAGACCTTGAAATCAAACCAAACCACCACCATCGAACAAGATGACACAAAACTTGTTGATGCCGAAACTGCCGAAAATTATTCAACCTATCACTACTTTAATCACACAAACTTTGAAACAACCTTGCGTGATGGCACAGCCATAACAGAGGAAGCACACAATGTTCCCAACAGTTTGCAATTCCCAACCGTTTCGTTTAACCCTGAAAAATACAGCCTTAAATTTTCAAGAGTTTTGTATTCTTTGCAAGAAACTGGTGAATTTGAATTTTTTGCAAAAAGTTCAAGCATGTATGGAACAGCAACTCTAAAAACTTTTGACAGCGACAAATCACTAATCAGCACTCAAACAAAAACAATTGCAAGAAAAACAAAAGCTTTTGATTTGGAAGAGTTGGAAAAAATGGGAATAAGTTACACCCTTAAAAACTCCAACTCGGCACTTGCAAGCCTTACCAAAAATGGCACTGAAATCAAAGCCCAAACAGACTCAAATGGCATGTCCTATGTTACCCTGGATGGCACAAATTATTATTACAGCACTGTTTCAGAAAAAGTTTGTGTTTATGACTTGGGAGCATCTTTCAGTTTGGAATGGACTTTTGAAGAACTTGGTGAATATGATTTCACAAAAGCTTTTAGACTTAAAATTGGCAACACCGGAGAAAGCAGTGATTACATTGAAGTTAGTTTGACCGATTTTACTTCCTCTATCAAAGACTTTGTTAAAAATGAAGTGCTTTACCTAAAAGGTTTTCAAGCAACTTATGCAAAGGACGGAAACAGTTCGGCTTATCTTAAAAATGACACCTACAAAAGCGATTTCACCTATTTAAACCCTATTCTCACCTCAAACACTTTGTCTGTTGACACTTCACTCACCCCTGAAGATTACAAAATCACAATTTCAGAGGACAATTTTTCACTAACAACTAACTCAAAAACATACAACCTTTTGTTTGACCCAAACAAAATTGCTTCCACCAACCAACCACCTGTGCAATTCAGATACAGTGCCGAACTAAACAAAACAGCGGGCAGTTGTTGGTATGTTTTCCAAAACTCAAAATGTGAACTTAGTTTTGGCGACTACAACTTTTCAACAAAATTTAATGATGCAGGACTTTATTTTGTGTTTGTTTCTTTCATGCCACAAACAGGAATGACAGCAACCCAACAAATGCTTGTGTTCAGAATAACAAACACTCCGCCAACAATTTCAATTAAAACCACCACCGAAAATAAAGTAACAGAAAGTGAAAACATTGGAGAAATTGGCGTTGCAGAATTTACAAACAAAAATGTGTTTTTGGCATGGGAAGTTTCAAATGTTTTTAATGCTCAAATAACAGCCACCTACACTTTTACAAATTTTGAAACAAAAGAAACAACCTCTTCACAAAGTTTGAAGGGCTATGTTTACAACAAAATCACTGGCGAATACAACACTGATGCAACAATTTTTAGTGAAAGCGGAAAATATACAATTAAAATTTACTACACAAACAGCGGTTCAAGTTTAACAAAAACTTTCACCATTGACAAAACCCCTATTTCAGGAATCAAAGCACTTGAAGTTAATTCCGACCGAACTCTTGTTAACACAAACGAACCAATTTCAAGTTTGGAAAAATTTAATCTTGCCACAAAAAAACCTTTTGTTTGGACTTGGAACGAAAAAGCAAGTGGTGCTGAAATTACGGCAACTTATTATCAAGCAAGCCTTTCAGACATTTCAAACTATGCCGAACTAACAAAAGAGGTGAACAACAGCGACAATGGACAATGGATTTTGGCAAATGGAATTTTTGGGCTTTTGAAAGTTGGGCAAAATTATGCCTACACCAAAGTTGACGAAACAAACCAATCAACTGTCAGATTTTCAAGTTCACAAGTTATTTCCACAAACAAATTGGGACTTTTGCTTTTGCAAGATGAAGCAGGAAACACCAGTGTGTTTGTAACCATTTTGGACAACATTTCACCAACGCAAATTCAGCGCACAGACTCAGGGCAATCCACCTCAACTCTTATTTCAGAAACCACCGAATTTGTTTGGGGAACACACAAAGCACTTGGGGTTGAAATTGGAACAGGAGAAAATTATGGCATTGCCGACCTTTTGGGCAAAGACTCAATTTGTTTTAACAAAATTGATTTTGCAATTCCAACAACAATCAAAACAAAACTGAACGAAACTTTTGTAAAAAATGGTGAAAACACTTGTTACTACACCCAACAAATTTATTCAATGAACATTAAATTTGATGATGAAAGCGGAAAAGAACAAAGCATAGAGCTTGAATTAAAACCAACTTCCACTTCAAACAAAAATGTTTTTGTTGTTGTTGAACAAGATGGCTCAAACTACTACACTTATCTTTCTCCCACCAAAGACAACACAGAAAAAGCCCTTTCTTCTAAAATTTCACTTTTAAATAGCGATGAGGACACCTCAGTTGGAAATTCGGCTTTGCTTACCATGAATGTTAAAGACTGCATTGGAAACACAAATTCAGGCTTTACTGCCCAAGTGTCGCTTGACCAATCAAAAGGCAGAATGTTTTCGTTTAGTGAAGAAATTGATTTTGACAACAAAGGCGATGAAAATAAAGACATTTTTAGCAACACCATTTATGACAACGATGGCTCCACCCCAAACAGACTGCAAATCTTTAACTACTATTCAACCAATCGTGATTTTGCAACATTCACATTTTTGCAACAATTAAGTGGAATTTTTGTTGTAAAACAAATTGTGCTTGAGTTTTACACCTTAAACTACGACAAAACCTCGTCAAACTACCCTTACAGTGCAAATTCCAGAACAATTGTTTTGTGGGACGACAGTGTTCAAACAAGTGAAGTAACATGGACACCAAAAACGGTTGCAGGAATCACTGGAACATTTTATGTAACTTCGGCATTGATGCCATCAAGCAGTGGACTTAGCCAAGCGGGAATGTATAAAATCACTCGTTACTATGGCAATGATTTTGAAAATGCAAGTGAGGCAGACCGCAATGGCGACACCACATCAAGAACTTACACCATGTTTGTTGACCGATGTGGAGTTATTTCAGCCACAAATTCAAATTATAATGCTGGTGAAGACATTAAACTTTTGCTGGGAAGTGTTTCAACAAGTTATGAAAACAGCCAAAAAATCTTCAAAAGCTTTACCAACCAAAACAATGCAAAAAATGAATTTTACTCAAACTTTTCTAAAACACTAACAGACAACAACACCAAACCTAGTGTGCCAACCTCACCTTCTGTTACCACAAATCTTTTGCCTGCAAGTGTTGCCTTAAAAATTCTTGGAACTGTTGCTTACAAATATTACAAAACCGACACTGAGGCAAGCACCATCAACAAAAATGCTGTGTTAATGGTTTTGGTTCAACAATTTAGCACTTTTGGATTTAAAAAGCAACGAATCTACACCTCTGCCATAACCGACGACAAACCTGATGATAACATTTACGCAATCAGCCATTTAGCAAATGACATTCTTTCAGCCAAAGACACTGGTGTTTATCGTGTTATAATTTTTGATACAAGCAACATTTCAGCAAACATTTTTGGAAAAACCTTTGACTGGAAAACTTTGGAAATTTATGAAAACAGCACCTTTGTTCCAAACTGTGCCGTCTTTTCGTTCAAAATAAAACCCGAAGCCCCTTCGGTTAAGGCAATCACAAAATCATCTTCTGGCTCAAGCTATACAAATGTTTCAACAGCAAAAATACAACTTGAAAATGACTTGGCAGAAACAACTTATTATTATTCTGGTGGAGAAAACGATGTTGTTTTGACCTTTGACGACACCAGTGATGACTATCGTGCCAAAATTGCTTACAACGACCTTGAACTCACCCGAACTTTACGCTATTTGAAAAATGGACAAGTTGTGCTTTCAAACACACAAACCATTATCCTTAATGAAAGTGTTAGAACTTATGACAAAAACGACAAAAACAAATATGACATTTTTTCAAGAGATGAAATTGACCGAATTGAAGGAAATTACAAAGGCAATTTCACCGACATGACATTAAGCACAAAAGACAAGCCTGGCGGAATTCTTTACTATCGTGAAGCAATTGCAAACACAAGCGACCGCTATGTTTACTACATCATTTTGCCATCGGCACCAACAATTGATGGCACTGAATTTTTGTATGACCAAGTGTTTAATTTGTCTTTTCACTACATTGGAGAACAAAGCCATTACACTTACACAGACTCTGACAACAATGATGTTAAAAACTATTTTAGTGGCAACATCAAAGTTTATGTTGACAACACCGCACCTTATCAAAACCTTTTGAACCTTATTAACGCCGACACCTATCTTACAAACGACCAAAAAATAGCAATCTTAAACGAACTTGCAAACCCAAACTCTGACCTTTTAACAAACTATGCTTTTGCTGTTGGACCATCATTTTATTTGAAAAGTCAGGGGCAAACCGAAAGCAATTCAGTGTTTTACTTTAAGTATGTTTCGGCAGTCTATGATTCAAGCATCAAACAAACCGTTGTTCCAGGAAGTGATGCTTACAGCAGTGCCACAAGCAACAAATTTAGCACCACCGACACCACATTTAAAAGGTCGATTTATTATGATGAAAACAACAAAGCCGACTATCAATTTCCAAACACCAATGGCTACTATGACATCATTGAATATGACAAAGCAAACAACTATCGTGTTTACACAATTTATGTAAGTAGCAGTGGTGCAAACCTTTTGGCAGAAGCAAGCAACGAAACAACCGAAAAAATCTCTTATGATTTTGAAGCGTCCTACAGCAACAACAATCCAAACTTTACAATTCGGGAAAATTCTGACATAAAATTCTTTAAAGAAAGTGCAAGTCTTATTGATTTTTCAAATGAGGAAATCAAAAAACAAGTTACGCTTTCAGCAACTTCATTTAAAATCAAAAGTTTTAGCATTAACGATGCTTGGTTCAAAGTTAGTTACAGACTTTTGAACAACGACAGCAATGCAAAATTTACAACAATCACCATAACCCCTGATTCTGACACTTCAAAAATACTGGAAAACCTTAACAACTTTGTTTCAGAAAGCATTGCTTCGGGCAAACTTGGTTTGGGCTGTAAAATTGAAATTGTTGTGAACAATCGTGGCGGAAATGACATTCACTTTTTCCTAAACACCCCTGCACGAGCCTTGATGCTTTCAGACCTTAACCCAGAACAAAAGTCAAAAACACAATTTGCAATAACACTTCCTGCCGACACCTATTCAATGCAATATTCAAACTTTGCCGTAACAAGAAATGGTTCAAGAAGTGTTGAATATGACGACTCTGCCCAGAAAAAAGCAATTGCTTTGGCAAACACCAACCGAAATGAAGCCCAAACATTTTTGTTCAACATGTCTTCGGGCTTAAAACTTTACTTTACTTTTGTTGACAACTTTGGAAAAGAATATTTGTTCATCTATCCTTCAACAAGCGGACTTGTTGAGGAACTGATTTTTGAAGAAGCAAACCCAAAAACTTACAACAACATAAAATATTCTCCAAACACAGTTAAATTTAACTACACAACTGGCGGAACCGACCGAATTAGCATAAAAATCACAAATGCCGACACCAATGAGGTTTTGGTTGACCTTAAAAAACTTCCTTATCGCAGTTCAAGTGTTTTGGTTGAAGGTGATGCCTATGATGTAACAACCGCCTCGCAAAAATACAGCACCTACTTTTCGGCAAGCGTAAGTGGAAACAATGTTGTAACACTAACCTTCTTTGCTTTGGAAAATTCACATTTGATTTATTCCATCAATTTTGTTGATGTTGACAACAACAGTTCTCCATATAACTTTGGAATTTACACAAAAGCCCCAACAATCAGCTTAACCGACACTTCTGGAATTGTTATTTGGAGTTCAGCAACTGCCGAAAGAGTTACTTCAAAAACCGTTGTGGCAAGATGGATTGAAGATTCAAGTTTGTTGTTTGCTCCTGCAGTTTACCTCTATGACGGAAACTCACTTACAAAAATCAGCCCATCACACCAAATTTCTGGCGAGGGGAATTATGAACTGCGTGTCATAAGCACAATTGGAACAATTTCACAAAGAACATTGTCTTTCACCATAAAACCTGCCACCGACCAAATTTATAGTGTTTACTTTAATGATGACATTTTGAATGCACACTCTGAAAAATATCGCTACACCAACGAGGCGGGCAACATTTTGATGATAAATCAATACTTTTTCTTGTCAAACTCAAGTTCGGCTTGGGCAGACAACATCAGAATTCTTCCAAACGAAGCACAAGACCTTAAAATTGATGAAAGTCCAAAAATCATTGGGAACACCCGAATCTACAAAATTTCTGGAAAAGTCTATGAAAACTACATTGCAATAACGCAAATTTACAGTTCGCAAAACAACAAAATAACAAACACTTTTGAAGTTAGAACATTTAGCGAAGCAAACACAACCCCATCAAGTGCAAGAAATGCGCCAAGCGACTATATGATTGTGTTCTCTCCTAGTGCCGATGGTGACACTTATGCTCAAATTTGTTGGGACACCACCTACACCGACACAAGCAGTGGAACAAAATTTGAAAAATTTGTTTATGCTGAAATCATTTACAACGACACCGTCAATCTAGGCAAATTTACTTCTGGAACAGTTAATTTAACAAAATCTGGAAAATACACCATTCAAGTGTTTGATGTGGTTGGGCAAACCCATCGCTTTGGAACATCTTACACCTTTACCCTAACCCTTTTGAACAACATAATTTACTACATCAATGGAAAAAGTCCAATTGAACATGCCACCTTTAACAACGAAGTTGTTGTTTCACTTCCAAACACCATTAACTATCAATGGTCAACAACAGGAAAAATCACTGCTCTCCGCAACAACACTGACTACAAAAACTTCACCACAAATGGAACAACATGGACTTTTAAGGAAGCTGGGTTCTACAAAATTTATCTTGAAACAAAAACAACACAAACAAAAAATGCTGAAAGTGGTTCTCTGATTTATGCTGAAATTAGCTTTACAATTTTAGACCCAAATGAAGCACGAAACAACTATGACTTTGCAAAGATTTCAGGATATTATGCAAAAACAATTCAAAAACAAATTTTCAACAGTGAACTTAACAACATTTTGGAAGAAATTAAAGCAAATTATCAAACAATTTCAACCGATGAAAATTTGTCCAAAAACACATTAACTTCCCTAAATGAGCAAGATTCAAATTTGATTTATGATTTCTTAAAACCTCTTTATGATGAAAATCCAAACTACTTTGATTCAACGCTTGAATTCTATGGAATTATGACTCAAAATGTGCTTAAAGACATTGTTGATGCACTTGTGATTTATGCTCCGCAATATGTTGTTGTTGAACTTGGAAAAGTTTTGCAAACCAAAAACATTGAAGACTACGTTTACTATTTTGAAGATATAACCGACCAAGTTAAAACTGTTTTTGGCACAAAAAACCTTCAAAGTTTTTCGCTTACAACCGAAAACATTGGAATTGGCAAGTTTTTGATTACAATTGAAGCAGTTGACCAAATTGATGGAAGTTTGCAAACCTATTCTTACTTTGTTTGGCTTAACGACAAATCACCAACCATAAACACTTCTCGTGAATTTGGTTCGGCTTCAACTTCTTCTTTCACCATTTCTTACAACCCAAGCATTTTGTTTGAAGATGTTGGAAATTGCTACATTTCAATCAATGGCACAGTTATGGCTGTTGTTAACGAAAGCGTTAAAGACAACAATCAAATCATAAGCCTTACGGCGCAAACAAAACCTGGAACTTACTTTGTTCAAGTTTATTCACAAAGCGGAACATTGCTTTCAAGTCAACGCATCACCATTGATGAACCAATGAACACTGCCACAATAATTTTGATTGTTGTTGGTGTGATTGTTGCCGTTGGAGTGATTGTTACCTTTGTGCTTTTAAGAACAAAAATGAAGGTTAAATAGGAAAACAAAAAAGGAATTTTGCATTTGCAACATTCCTTTTTTTTGCTAAACCAAAACAATTTTTGTTTGAAACAAAAAACACACAAAATTGTGTGCTTTTTTTGATATTATCTCTTAACAAATTGAACTGCTTTTCTTGCTTTGTGCAAACCATATTTTTTGCGTTCTTTCATTCTTGGGTCACGAGTAAGAAGGCCTGCAGTTTTCAAAATTTGTTTGTTTGCTGATTCATCAATCTTAACAAGTGCTCTTGCAATTCCGTGACGGATTGCTCCTGCTTGTCCAGCAATTCCACCACCATTAACGTTAACAAAAACATCATATTTGTCCAAGTTGTTTGTGAGTTCAAGTGGTTGACGAACAATTTGTTTGAGTGTTTCAAGACCAAAATATTCATCAATACTGCGTTTGTTGATGGTGATTTGTCCATTGCCTTCAGCAAGTCTAACACGGGCAACAGAACTTTTTCTGCGACCTGTTGCTGGAGTTTGAGTTGTGCTAACTTTTTTTGCCATAATTATTTTCCTCCCTTAATTGTTAAAACTTCTGGGTTTTGTGCTTGATGTGGGTGTTCTGCACCTTTGTAGGTTCTAAGTTTCTTTTGCATATGCTTTCCAAGTGTTGTTTTTGGAAGCATTCCCTTAACTGCTTTTTCTACCACAAAATCACTGCGTTCTCTCATAAGTTTGTCATAACCAACTTCTTTGAGTCCACCTGGGAAAAGTGTGTGATATTTGTAAATTTTTTGATTTAATTTGTTTCCTGTTAAAACCACTTTGTCGCAGTTTATAACAACAACAAAATCGCCCATGTCAGCATTTGGTGTGTAAGTTGGCTTGTTTTTTCCACGAAGAACTGCTGCAACTTGACTTGCAAGTCTTCCAAGAGGAATTCCTGTTGCATCAACAACCCACCATTTTGGCTGAACATCTGCTTGTTTTGGCATAAATGTTTTCATTGTTATCTCCTAAATACTAAAAAAAAATTCCGCCTAAAACCGTGAGGGGCTAATTCACAAGAATAGACTTTTTTTATTTTACAACAATTTGGCAAAAAAGTCAAGGTTTTTTTTAATTTTTAAAACAAATTTTCAAAAAAATTCAAAGATATTTTCAAAAACACCGTTTTTTGCAAGGTTTTTTGAGGCAAAACTAATTTTCAAGGCAAAGTTCCAAAAATCTTTTAAGGGGTTTTACAAAATCAAAATTTTGCACAAACCTAAAACTTCCCACAACAAGTGAGCCAAAATAACTCCCTTGAGAAAAAATTGGAAAAATCATAACGCTTTTTTGCTTTTCAAAAAGTTTTGGCTCATTTCCACAAAAAATTTGATTTTCCTTTTTCTTTAAGATGTCAAAAAGCTTTTCTTCATCAAAAACCTTAAAGTTTGATGCCAAAATTTGAGATTCTCCACAAATCAAAACTTTAAAATCACTTCCAAAACATTGCACAATTTTTGGCAAAATGTTTTCTAGGCTTGAAATTTTGTTTGTTGCACTTATCACAATTTTGTCATTTTGCGTTTCAACCAAAACTTCACAGCCCTGACTTAAATGAAATTTTTGCCTAACCTCTTTAGGCAAAACAATTCTTCCCAAACTGTCTAATCGCCTGATGGCACTTGTTTGTTTTTGTTTCATGTGTTTAGTGTTTGCCAAAAACCTTGTTTTTATGTGTGTTAAAACAAAAAAAGCCCAAAGGCTTTTTTTAAGACAAATATTTTAAAAGTTCTGGCAAAACGCTTTCCCTTTTTTTGCTTGCTTCAATGTTGAATTTTGTGAAATTGGTTTCAAAACTGGTTGGATCTTCTTTTGCAAGAGCAAGCGGTGTGATGTTCATTTTTGGGTTATACATTCCTGCAAATGTTTGCGACACAAACGAAATCGCATCTTCTTTGTCAATGTCATATTCTTTTACCATTTTGTCCACATCAAGGTCATGGTCATCAAGATAGTCATAAACTGGAGTTAAAAACATTCGCAATCTTTCAATTGAAAGTTTGCTTCCGTTTTCAATGGCAAGCATTCCCCACTTGTGAGCAAGCGTAAGATTTGGATAAAGCATGCCATCAATTCCTTTTTTGTAGATATAGCACAAATAATCCATTGCCGCAACATTTCCAGTAACTGCAATGTTCAAAAGTTCAAAAAACAAACTTGCATAGGCATCGTTGAAACTTTGCTCATCCATGTAGGCTTGATTTTCACGAAGATTCACAAACAATTGTTTTATTACTCCATAGGCTTCATTTTGAACATCAAACGAAAGTTTGGTGTAGTCTTCTGTGTTCACATTTTCAAAAGAATTTGCTTCACTGATTGCTTGATTTACTCCAAACTTTGGTTTTAGCCTTTTGTGTTTTAGCACTGGTCTGTCAATTTTTTTTATAGCTTGATTGATTTTGTTTGATTTTTTTGGCATGATTTTCTCCTTTTAACTTGTTTTTGGTGCAATATAAATTGCATTTCCTAGTTGAAAAGTATAAGTAAATTGATAAGCAACACTATCCAAATTAAATAATGTCAAAGTTATTGTAAATGTTGTCCCTCGGCTGATTGCAAGTGTGGACCCCGTTTGAGAATTTGTTGTGTAACCTTTTTGAAGTGCCAGAATCATTGAAAAATTATCTTTTAGGGTTACATTAACAATGTTAGCAACACTTGATTCACAAACAATGTTTACATCTGTGCTGGTTATTGTAAGCCCATTGTCATCAAAAGCTTGATATTTCCATTCTTCAATCAACTCACTACCATCATTTTGAAACTCCACTTTTGTTGTTTCCAATGGCACGCCTTTGGTTCCTGTTACAACACCACTCATACAATCACTCATGTCAAGCAAAAAGATTTTGCTTGCAACAATGGTTGAACTTGAATCATTGGTTCTTACCGAATAAAACAATGCAACTTTGCTTTGCATTTTGTAGGTGCCATCTTCATTTTTTTCATAGGTTCCATTTTTTTGGCTGTATATGTCATTTTGCCACCCCGATTTTAAAACAAATTTTAAATAAGCCCCGCTATTGTCAGAAACTTGTTCAACTTGAATCTTGAAATCTGTGTTGTCATAGCTGTTGTTTGGTTTTTGTGCAAAAGCTCCCAAAGCCGAGTCAGTAAGCACCAAAACTTTAAAGTGGTTTGAAACTTGTGTTGTTGAGGAAAGATTTTTGTAATCATGGTCTGGTTCTAGATTGTAGGTGTAATTAACTTGTGAATTGAATTTTAATTCAGATGTTGATTCTTTGTTTTCACCATAGGCAAATGCCCACTTTGGTTTGCTGGTTGAATTTATTGTTGTAAGCTCTGTTTTAAGTGTTAAAGTGTCAAAATCATATTGCTTTTCACCATAAATGATTGATGTTGTTGTAACCAAATTTTGCTCATTAACTTTGTAGTCAACATCTATTCCTTCAACTTCCACTTTTGTGATAGCCAATGACAAATCATAACTTACACTTTCACTTTGTTCTTCCGAATTGTTTTGAATAACTTGAATTTTAGGCTTTTCTTTTGGTGAGTCATTGCCAGTAAACTTTAGGTTTAGTGGAATATACCTAATTTTGTAGGTGTGATTGTTTTTACTTGTAAAATCATCTTTTGCAACGCATTTTCCCAAGTCATCTAAAGAGTCGCTTTTTCCATAATAATATGTTAAAGAATCTTTTCTTTCTGATTTTTCTGAAAAAAGCCCAATGTTATCACAAATGTTTTCAAGTGCTTTGCTTGAATTTGCCACAACAAACAATGTTTTCCTACTTGTTATTCCAGTCATTGGAAAACAAGCCTCGCCATCTTCAACTTTGTCGGTAAATTTCAAAGTGCCATCATTTGTTGCACTGTCATCATAAAAAACGGCATATTCGCTAAGTTTCTCAACAACTTTTATGGTGCAAGAGTTAATCACTTGTTCATTGTTTTCTGTGGTTGTTGGGCAAAAAACAACGGCAAATTTTCCTGCATATTTTTTACTTTCAAAATCAGCCATATTGATTGAGTCAAGCATCACATAATCAGTGTCAAAATTTGTGATTTTGCTATAATAACAATCAACAGGAGTTCCATTTTTGTCGGTCAAAACCAAAAGTGCAACAATTTGAATTTTGCCATCACCCAAAACATCTATTTGTGTGCTGAAAGAATCAAGCCCCGTGTTTTCCCTGAAAACAATTTGACCAGAATTTGTTAAGTTAACAATCTTGCTTCCAACATCATTTGTGTTTATGTCCTCAAAAGTTTTGCCCTCTGGAGCAACGGCAAAGTAAACCCATTTTGTGTAAGTTGGATTTTTGTTTGCAAAACTAACAAAATTTTTGCTTGCTGTGGTGGTGTCAAGCTCAAAAACATCTTTTTCAAGGATTGTGTCTGAAGGAACATTTTCCCCATCAAAGTTGTTTCCATCACTAGCAACCTCTTGATAAAATGCATCTTTTTTAATCAAACTTATTTCAACTGCATCACCTGTTTTGTTTTTGCCCTTGTAGGCAAATTCGCTTGAAGGCAAAGTTTGATTGATTTCTATGGCGAGTGTGTGTTCTTTTTCATCATAGCCATAGCAAGACAAATACAGCGTGCCTTTTTCAGACAAACCAGTTTCGCCAGTGTTAAGATAATTTCTTAAATTTTCAAGTTCCCACATGTTAGTCTGTGCATCTTTTTTTATGTTAAAAACTTCTTGAAAATCGTGGCTTAAAATGGAGGTGTCAAAATTTCGTTCAACCTTTGCCGTTATTGCAAGCTCTGAAATTTTTTCTTGCGATGGATCCTCTCCAAAAACATGGTGTTTTGACTTTATTTTTATGCCAAGATTCAAAGTGTTTGTGTCAGCATAAGTTGCGGAAAACTTGGTTGAGCCATAGGCATCAATTTTAAGAACGCCATCTTTAAAATCATCTCCTGTGATTTCAATGCTTTCAATTTTTAGTGGCTCAATTCTAAAAATAATGTCTTCGGCTTTAATATAATCTTCTGCAATGTAGTCTGTTTTTTTTCCTGTCTTAAACAACTTTGGAATTTTTGCTGAAACACTAAAAGGGGCTGAACTTAGGTCATCATCAATTTTTAAAATCCCAATTTTTAACAAATCAACCTCATATTGTGATATATTTTGAGTTGGAGCACTAAATTCAACAAGCCCACCTTTGTCCATGCTTGCAACCGTTTTTATGGCATTTTCTGGAAAAGTTTTTATTCCAAGGGTTATTTCAGAGTTTTTTATGAAAGCCATAACATCACTTCTTGTCCACAGGCTTTCCCATTCTTTTGTGTCGGTGTTGTAATAGTAATATTCATTCTGCTCAAATTCGGTGGTGCTGGTGCCAATGTATTTTATTGTGTTTGCAGTGTTCCATTTTGTGATGTCTGCTTCTGAAGTTTCAAAAACATTGTTCCCAAAAAATTTTGCAGTGTTGTTTACGATGTTGGTTACGTCAACATCTTTTCCATCTTTGTTTTTTGTTGTGGCTGTGATAACCATGCTTTCAATTGGCACATCAACCTGAATTTTTGCAGGTGCTGATTTTAACAAGGTTCCCACCGAGCGGGACATGATGTAAACGCTTCCACCTTTGATGTATTCTTTTGCGGAATCTTCTGTTTTTTGGTCATCTTCAGCCGTTGTGGTTGTGTTGGTGTTAAGATAAGGATTTGTGGCTTTGTAGGTCAAAATTTTAAGCGAAAATTCTTCATTTACTTTAACCGTTATGGTGTTTGTTAAAACTTCGTTGTTCTCGTCATCATAGGTTAGAAAAAGCACTGGAGTTTCATCATCTTTAACTATGTCATTGTAATCTGTTGATTTTGTAAGTTTTACGGTAACTTTTTGAGAGGATGATGTTGCATTATTTTCTGCATCAACTTTTCCTTTAATGCTCATTTTGATGATTTTGCTGTAAGTTTTTTCACCAGTTTCGGCATCAACAATCTTTTCTTTAACAACAGTTTTTTCCACAAAAACAAATTGTTGTTTTTCTTCCTCGGTGTATTCTTTTTGAGAAAAATCAAGCGTTGTTGACACATTAAAAACTTTTGTCCCCGAAGAATCAGTGCTTACAAAAATGTCTTGCTCATTTTTTAGCGCTTCTGTTGCTTGTGCAGAAGAATCAAGCCCAAAAATTTCTTCATCTTTTGGACCAATCCCTTTTATGCCAATTATAATTCCCAAAACAGTAGCCAAAACAACAACAACCACCACCAAGCCATAACCGATTGTTGCCATTGCTGACAAAAAACCTTGTTTCATAGTTTCCTCCATTTTTAATATGCTCATCTTGTGCAAATTTTATTATTCAAAAACCACCACAATCTTCCCACTTTTTGCCAAAATTTTGTTTGATGAACTTTTTAACACAATTTCAAATTCAAATTTTTTTGCAAGTTTGCTTGTCATTAACACCGAATTTTGCATGAAATCAAAATTTGCCCCTTGAACATTTCCCAAAACAGACATTTTGGCATTTTTCAAATTTTGAGCAAACAACAAAAATTTTATTTCAACAACCTGCCCAACCGCTACTTTGAAAGTTGTTTGCGGAACGCTTAGAATGTTTTTTTCCGAATTTGACACACAAACCAAAAAAGTGTTTGAAAAACTTTGAATGCTAACTGTTACATAACAACTTCCCTCTTTTTTTGCCTTGATTTTTGTTCCAACCACTTCCAAAACATCATTTTGAGGGCTGATTGTTAACACTGGGCTTACCACAGCAAAAGCGGGCAAAACTTTTGTTGGCGACAAATCTAAAACCTCATTTGTGGAAATCAAAAAACTGCTTTCGCTTTTAAAGACAACCAAATCAACAAGGCATTCCTTTGAAACAAATTCAAAATTTTTTAGAGTAGTGTTTTCCATGCAAACACTAACCGTGCCAATGCCAAAATCTTTTGCACAAACAATCCACACAAAATTTGAAATTTTTTGCACAGAAAAAGCATTACTATTACAAGTAATAGTAAGATTATACCAATCAGGCGGCAAATTGTCAAACATAATTATGGCATAAAAGAAAAAATTTTTGTTTAACGCTTCAATTTTTTGCTCTTTTTCATCTAAAACATGATAAAGAACAAATTTTTCGCCATCTTTTTCAAGGTCAATTAAATTTTCTTTGCTCACATTTTCAAAATCTTTTGTTGTCCCAACAATAACATCTGGTGTGTTAATCGTAAAATTGATTTTTTCATCAGTTACACAAACCACAATTGTTTTTTCAAGAAACAAATTTTCACAAAATCTTTCATCAAAGCCACAAATTACTTTTACCACCAAACTTGCTGTTCCAACATTTTTTGCACAAACAACATTTTTGTCAAGTGAAAACACCTGTTGCTCTTCGGAAGAAAATTCAAACCCCAAATCATATTCTTTTGCTGTTAAAGTTTCAACTGTTATGTCAAGTTGTTGACTTTGCCCAACAACCAAATTAACATCTTTAACTTCCAGATTTGTTGCATAATTTTTTAAACTTTCTTCTTTTGTTTTTTCATTAGAGGAGCAACCACACAAAAGCACGCAAACAAAAGACAAAATCACACAAACAAAAAAAACTAATCTAAAAATTTTTGTCATGAGAAATTTCCTTTATTTTTGTTAGCCTATTTTTAGATATTATATCAAAAATGTTGATGTTTGTCAATGTTTGTCGTTTTTTTTGTGATTGAAACAAAAATTAAAAAAAAAGTGATTGTTAATCACTTTTTGATGTGCTGTCATAATCAGCTTTTTCCAAAACACCAACAAAATGGTCGGTGCTGTCTGCAAGGTCAATCATGTGAAGATAAACCGAACTGTTTGTGTGGTCTGTGCTTAAAAAAATTAGTTTGTTGTCATAAATTGCCACGCAATTTTTTCCTGTTGTTTTTGCATTTTCAGCAACTGTTTCAGTGGCAAATTCGCCATCGTTTGCGGTCAAACTAACACGCTTTACAGCATTTGCCGAAG
>CAVEAP010000001.1:8210-12237 GCA_963613725.1 Mediterraneibacter torques | reverse complement strand
TTGTTGCGCTTCCGCTGAAAATTGTTTGGCCATTAAAAATTATTGCACTTCCATTGTTTAGAACAAGGTTTGTTCCAAAGTTGTCAATCAAGGCATAATCACTGTAAGTGATTGCATAAAGCGAGGTGTTGTTTGAAAGCCCTTGGATTGTTGATGAAGCAAAGAATTCAGATTTGTTGTTGGACAAATATTCACTGTTTTTAACTTTTTCATAAAAAACATTGTCGGTTGAGGCAAATTTAAAAGTGAAAGTTGAGTCGTTGTCAGCAACAACTTTGTCATAGTTTTTGCATTCGTCAAGGTTATACCTACAAACAACATTTCCTTTTGACAAACTTTTGTCATCATCACCAAGTGTTCTGGTGTAGAAAACATCTTTGTTAAAATCTGAAATTGGTGTTTTTGAGTCATAAGTTTCATATCTTGCAAAAGCAACACTTGAAACATTTGAAAAACTTTCATCCGCTCTTCCACCGTTTTTCTTGAAGTTAAAAATTTTGAAATTTGTGCCATCTAAAACCATCAAAAACACATTTCCATTGTTTGCAAGCATGTTAAAACTTACGCTTCCACCATCACTTTCGGTGGTGTAGATTAACTCTGGAGCAGTTGTTCTGTCAAGTTTTGTTCTGAAAAACATAATTTTTTTGTGTTGAATGTCAAGGTTTTCATCAACATCGGTGCTTGGTGAAGTGAAGTAAATGTAATCACCAAAAATGTAAAGTCCCATGTATTCAAACCCAACAACTTTTTTTACCAAAACATCAACATTTTTAAGACTTCGGCTTCCGTCATAGTCTTCATCTTCTTCATCATAATCTTTTGCTGGAAGTCCGTTTTCAAGTTTGATGCGATAAAGTGAACCATAGGTTACTGTTTGGTCATAGTTTGAGCTGTCGGTGTTTTCATAAGAAGTGTAGCCGTTTACAAAATACATGTAATCACCTTTTGTTACTGCCAAACTTCCATTTCCTGTTACCACATCATCTGTTTTTGGCCCATCTTTGAATTTTTCCATGCCACTTCCACAACCTGTAAAAGCGAACACAAAAACCAAAACAAAAGCCAAAGCAAGCATAACATATTTAAAACTTTTTGCTGTTTTTGTCATTCTTTAATTGTCTCCTTTTTGCGCATTTTGTGACAATGCCGTAAATATACCTCATATTATACTAAAAAAATTGTAATTAGTCAATTGTATTGACAAAAATTGTGAGGTAATTTAATGAAAAAATTTGAAAAAGCAAAAAAAACATCAAGTGCTTCAAACAATTTTTCTCAAAAAAGCAATTTTTTGGGCAAACTTAATCTTTTAAAATTTTTGCCAACATTTGCAAAACTTATTCCAAATTTTCAACAAAATTTTGATTTTTTTGGTAAAAAAATGCAAAATCAAAAAGTTAACCCACCAATTTGTCACTTAAACGAAAATCAAAAACATGCCCTTGAGAAAATGAAAAAGCACAAACAAATGGTGGACACTCTTAACAAAAAAGCCCCTTAGTTTTGGGCTTTTTTAACAAGTTTTTTTGCTGTTTTTGTAATATTTTCCAAAGTGATGCCAAAATGTTTTGCAACAAGTTCACCTTTTCCGCTAAAACCAAAATCATTCATGCCAATCACTTTTCCGTTTTCGCTGACAAGTTGAACCCAAAGCGGAGTTGCACCTGCCTCAACAGCAATTTTTGCCTTGCAAGTCTTTGGCAAAACGCTGTTTTTGTAGGCAGAAGATTGACTTAAAAACAAATTTAGGTTTGGCACACTAACAAGCCTTACGCCAAGCCCTTCGCTTTCAAGTTTTTGTTTTGCCAAGGCACACAGTGAAACTTCGCTTCCGCTGGCAATCAAAACAACATCAAGTCCATTTTTTTCCTTTTCCAAAACATAGCCACCAAATTCCAACGCTTTTTGGGTGCTTGAACTTTTTAAGACCGGCACTCCTTGTCTACTTAAAATCAAGGCAAGCGGACCTTTTTTGCTTCCAAAAAGTTTGTAGCCCGCAACAACTTCTTTGGCATCGGCTGGCCTAAAAACTGTTAGGTTTGGAACAAGTCTTAGGCTGGAAATTTGCTCAACAGGTTGATGACTTGGACCATCTTCGCCAATGAAAAGACTGTCATGCGACAAAATGTAAAGCACAGGAAGATTCATCAAAGCACTTTGCCTTATGCCATATTTCATGTAGTCGCTGAAAATCAAAAATGTTGAGGCAAAAGTCCTAAGTCCGCCGTGAAGAGCAATTCCATTTGCAATTGCAGACATGGCGTGTTCACGAACGCCAAACGGAATGTTTTTGCCAGTTTTTAAAGTGTCTGAAAAATTGCTTTCCCCCTCAAGATAAGCCATGGTTGAAGTGGCAACATCAGCACCACCACCAAAAAAGTTGCCAATTTTTTTGTTTAGGGCATTAAGAATTTTTCCACTTGCATGACGCCCCGAAATTGGTTCCTCAAACTTTTGTTTGTCCAAAATTTCTTGATATTTTTTGTTGTCTTTTTCAAAAATTTCGGTAAATAATTTTGGATTTTGTTTTTTGAATTCCAAACACAAATTTTGCCAAGACTCAAACTGCTTTTGCCCACTGGTTTTTAACTTTTCGGTTTGTTTTTGAATGTCCTTGTCCACCTCAAAAGGAACAGTGCTTACGCCAAACCCTTGGCAAATTTGAGCAACCTCATCTTTTTTGAAAGGTGTTCCGTGGCATTTTGAAAGCCCCTCAAGTTTGCTTCCAAAACCAATTTTTGTTTTGCAAACAATCAAAGTTGGTTTTGTTTTTGATTTTTTTGCTTCTTTTATGGCTTTTTCAATTTCTTCAAAATTTTCGCCATCTTTTACCACCAAAACATTCCAACCGCACGCCAAAAATCGCTTTTCGGTGTCTTCACTGCTAGTGATTGCAAGTTTGTCGGTCATGGTAACATCGTTGCTGTCATAAAGTGCAATCAATTTGTAAAGACCAAATTTGCCCGCAAGTGAAGCCGATTCATAACTAATTCCCTCCATCAAATCACCATCACCACAAATGGTAAAAGTGAAATGGTCACAAAGTTTTGGGCAAATGTTTTTTAGTTTTGCACTTAAATGTGCCTCTGCCATTGCCATTCCAACTGCGGTGGCAAAACCTTGACCTAGCGCCCCTGTTGAAGCATCAACCCCAGCGGTAACTTTCACTTCGGGATGCCCCGGAGTTTTTGAGCCGAATTTTCTAAAATTCTTTAAATCCTCGGTTGTAACATCAAAGCCAAAAAGATGAAGCCCCGCATAAAGCAAACTGCTTCCATGCCCGCCAGACAAAACAAATCGGTCCCGATTGAACCAGTTTGGCTGTTTTGGGCAAATTTTCATGTTTTTAAACACCGCATACATCATTGGAGCAACCCCCAAAGCAATTCCCGGATGCCCCGAATTTGCCTCGGCAATTTCATCTAACGCAAGTTTTCGCATTGTGCTTACAAATTTTTGTTCATTCATAATTCATCTCCATATTTTTTTAAAATTATATCAAAATTTCCACAAATACACAAACAAAAAAAGGGTTATTTTCCCTTTTTCTGCAATTTTTTTTGTTTTTTGAAAAAATCAGACAGTGCAGACAACACTTTTTTTACCACTTTTTTGTCTTTTGGGTTTGAGCAAGTAACAACCACATCACTTTTTTCCACAAAAAGTTTGTCTTTTTCGGCAAAAGTGATTGCCAAAAGTTTTTCATCAACAACATCTTTTGATTCTTCACTTATTGCCCCAAAATTCTTTGGCGAAATTTGCAAATAAATCAAATAACTGCTTTTTTTGATTCGGTCAAAATTGCGATTACCAAAAAGCGTGTCGGGGCTGATGTTTATGAAAGTGTTTTCAAAACTGCAAATTCTTTTGATGACCTTAACCTCATTTTCTTTGATGTATTTTTTGCCATCTTTTTTGCCCAAAACATTCATAATGTGATTGGTGTCGCCAAGTTCAAAATCAAACATATCTTGCACATCAGCAAAATACATTTCAAGTTTGTCGCAAACTTGTTTTGCAATGC
>CAVEAP010000001.1:5589-8200 GCA_963613725.1 Mediterraneibacter torques | reverse complement strand
TAGTTTGGAAGCAAACAAATAACGCTTAGATTTGTTTTCATAGGCTGTCCTCATTTATTTTTCTTTTAATTATGATAACATTATTTAAAAAAATTTTCAATCACTTTTTAACAATTTTTTGAAATTCTTTGCTTTTCAAAACTTTTTTTGCCTTGCTTGGCGTAAGGAAAATGATTACCACACTCACCACAAGCAAAACTCCGCAAACATACCACCACTTGATTTTCACATACACCACCCCATCACTTGCCGAAACCAAAATTGTGGAATCTTCTGTGATGGCAAACACCAAATTTCCGCTGTCTTTTGTTGTTAAAATATTGCTAGACAAAACTCCACTTTTCTGAATTCTTGAAAGTGCTGCTTGGGTTGGGTGTCCATAAGAGTTGTCGCTGCTGCAACTTATGAAAGCATAGGTTGGCTTGATTTCATTCAAAAAAGTTTCATCACTTGCCCCAGCACTTCCATGATGCCCAACTTTTAGCAAATCAACTTTTGGAAGAGCATAATTTTCGGCAACATATTTTTCAGATTTCAAAACGGAATCTCCCGTAAGGCAAATGTTTTTGCCGTTGCAATTTAAAATCATGATTGGAGAATATTCATTCAAATCATCTCCAAGTTTTAGTTCTAGTGGCCAATAACTTTTTAGTTCATAGTTTTCACCTTTAATGGCAAAATTTGTTAAGCCCTGATAGGTGTAATAAACTGTGCTTCCCTCGTTTTTCACACAATCAACAAAAGTTTTGTAGTGCGCTGTTGAAACGGTTTCAACTGTTGTAACGCCCTCCCAACTGGAAACATCATTTGCAACAAACCCCGCTTGTTTTGCTCTTTCAAGTTCTTCTTGCGAGGTGGAATCATTGTTTTTGTTATAAAAAACGGCAGGACGATAAACTGTTTTTATGTTAAAGTTGTCAAAAACAAGTTTTGCCATTTTGTCGTGGTCTTCATGTGGATGTGTTAAAATAAAGTAGTCAAAAATGCGTTTTTCTGAGTTTGTTTCGCCATCAAAAACAACATTTGTAAGATAACTTAAAGCATTTTGCTCATATTTTGTGCTTTTTATGTCCTCGCCACAATCTATGAGCATCTTTTTTCCGTCAGGAAGTTCCACTGCCAAACAATCACCATTTCCAACATTTATCATGTGAAAAACAGAATCTTGCTTGATTGCTGTGTCAAAATCTCCATAATCTTTTCTTAAAACTGAATCAATTTTGTTTTCAAAAAATGAAGAAAACAAAAGTGACACTCCCAGCAAAACAAAAATTATTGCAAAAATAATGAATCTTGTTTTTGAAAATTTAACTCCCTTGGACGTTTTGTTTTTTGATTTTGCCAATTTTTTCTAACTCCTTTTTTTCATCTTCGGTTAATTTTTCTGTTAGTTTGTCAAGTTTGTCTTGGCGTTTTTGAATTGATTTAATTTTTCGGCTAACTTTTGTGATGCTTGCATCAACTTTGTTGCGTTCAAGAATTTTTTCAACTTCTGGGATTACCTTTTTGGTCGCCTCATAACCTCGTTTTATCAATTCTTTTGTGTCACCCATTTTAAGTTGGCTAAAATCAGACAAATCAATTTTTATGATGTAATCTGAGTGAACATAACCATTGACCACATTGGACACCATCAAAATTCTGAGTGCCGCTTTCAAAACATCAAGCATTTTTGTGCTTTCTGTTCCGTTTCCTCGTGTTGGATTGATGTCCAGCGACACCACAATGTCCGCACCCATATCACGCAAAGCATCGGCGGGCATGTTGTTCACAAGTCCACCATCAACCAAGGTGTAATTTCCAAATTCAACTGGCCTAAAAACCCCCGGCACCGCACACGAACCTGCAATTGCCTTTGCCAAATTTCCTTTTGTGATGTGCACTTCTTTGCCCGTTTTAAGGTCAACCGCCACCACACAAAGTGGTTTTTTTAGCCCCTTAAATGTAAGTTTTGGCAAACTTTGTTCAACCAACTTTTCAAGCCTTTCGGTTTTGCTTGGCACAAAAAAAAGTTTTGAGGAAGTAAAATCTTTTTGCTTAACTTCAAGTGCCTTTTTTTCCATTTCTTCAACACTCATTCCACTGGCATAAATTGCTCCAATAAGCGAACCAATGGAAGTTCCCGCAACAAAATCAAAGTCAATTCCAACTTCCTTAAATGCTTTTATCACACCAATATAGGCAAAGCCACGAACTCCGCCCCCACTAAAAACAATTCCTGTTTTAAGTTTTGTTTCAGGAATTTCATTTTTTGCTTGTTTTTCTTGCTCTTTTTCAACCTCTTTTTTGTTGTTTCTTTTGAATATAGAAAAAATAGACATACTTTTCCCCTCTTTACTTAAACAATAATAACATATTTTCAAAAAAAAGACAAACAAAAAAACAAAAAAAGAAGTGTTTTTTTACTTCTTTTTTAAAAATTATTCAGCGTCAGTGTTTGTTTCAGCATTTGCTTTTGCTGTTTCAATTGCTTTTTCAACTTCGGCAATGTCAGACAAAAGTTCTGCGTTAATCTTGATTAAGATTTTGTTTGTTTTTTCAAGAATTGGATATCTGTCTTTGTTTGCTTCCATAACTTCTTCGCAGTGTTGAACAGAAAGTCTAAGACCCC
>CAVEAP010000001.1:0-5579 GCA_963613725.1 Mediterraneibacter torques | reverse complement strand
GTCTAAGACCGTCCAAAAGATCCATGTCTTCATTAAGTTTTTTTGCTTTTTCTTCGTCAATTTCAACATAGTTGTTAACGCCATACAAAATAACTTTTTGTCTTGCAACAATTGCTTCTTTTCTTGTTAATTTTGCTTTGTCTTTTTCAAGTGTCTTTTTAACTCTTGCAAGTGGGTTGTATTCCTTTTTGTTTTCACGAAGGTCTTTTTTGTTCTCTTTAAGTCTTTCGTTCAAAACTTCAAGTCTTGCTTGAAGTTGGTCAAGACTTTCGCCAGCATAAAGTGCAACAACATCACTAACAACAACACTGTTTGCTTGTTCAAACTTAAGGTCTTCAAGTCTTTGAATTTCTTCTTCCAAAAGTCTTCTTTGCTCTTCAATGTTTGTTCTTTCTTCTTCAAGTTGTGCTTGAACTTCCTCAAGTTCTCTGCGCTCTTGCTCGATTTCAGCTTTTTCTTCTTCATAGTTGGTTTCATCTTCAACAACTAGTTCAGGTTTTACGGCTTCTTCGGCTTTTTCTTCAACCACTTCTTCAGTTTCAACTGTTTCTGCTGGTTGTTCCTCAGTTTCCTCAGCAGTTTCTTCAATCACTGGTTCTTCTGTGATTTCTTCTGCTTCAGTTTCCTCAGCTTTAACTTCCAAAACTTCTTCAGCTGGTTCTTCTTTTTTGCTTGCTTCTTCTTGTTCTGCCAATTTTTTGTCAGCATTAAATTCAGCAAGACTTTCAGCGTTGATTTTTTCAATCATTTCATCAAGTTCTTCTTGACTAACTTCAGATTCATCTTTTTCATCTTCTCCAAAAATGTCATCAAATGAATCAAAATCATCTTCAACTTTGCTCTCTTTTTGAGCCACACCCTCAAATTCAAGGTTGCTCTTTTCTTCTTCCAAAGATTTTTCTTCCTCATCAGCAACAGCGTTGTCCCATGATTGTTCTGCAGGTTTTACCTCTTCTTTCTTTTCTTCTGTCAAAACAGGGCGGGCATCACCACTGTTTTGCTCTTTTGTTGTTTGTTGACCATCCTTTTTCATAGCCAACAAAATCATGCTTGCAACAAAGTAAACAATAATTGCACCTACAACAATTATTCCAATTACTGCAAGAATGTTTAAAAAAGTTTCCCAAAACATTTTTCATTACTCCTTTGAATTGTTTTTTATGGTGGAAGCGATGGGAGTTGAACCCATGTCCAAATGATTTTGAAAATGTTGTCCTACATGTTTAGCAATCTTTTAATCTCGCCAAAAGTCATCAAAGATCACAAACTGATTTTTGGCCAGCTCTTTTAAAATTGCAAGGCGAGCAATCTTGCAAAGTTGATTGATTTTTTGAGGTTCAAAACACTTGCAACCAATCACACATTGTTTTGACCAGTTTGTTTTACATCTAACCAAGATTGTGCATTAAGCGTAAGCGTAAGCAAAGTTTGCTTGACTTGCGTTTAAGCGTGTAGAATTAGATTCTGCGTTTAATTTAGTTTCCGTTTTTAACGCAGTCGAGCCTGCGACATGCACAACAAAAACGCCATCACCTGTCAAAACCAACACGCCCCCGTGAGGTTTTTAACTACCTTTAAGTGTTCTTTGAATGCTTCGCGTTAAATCTCGTTTTTTGATAGTTTCTCGCTTGTCGTGCAAAAGTTTTCCTCTGCAAAGTGCAATTTCAAGTTTTGCAAGATGTCTGTCAAAGAAAAGTTTTGTTGGAACAACCGTCAAACCCTTTTGTGCCACTTTTTCTGAAAGTTCACGAATTTCATGTTTGTTAAGCAAAAGTTTTCTTGTTCTTCTTTCATCAACCACAAATGATTTTGTTTTTTCATAAGTTTTGATGAACATGTTGTGAACAAACGCTTCGCCATTTCTGAAAGTTACAAAACTCTCATTCAAACTAACACTTTTTTGCCTGACCGATTTAACTTCGCTTCCAACAAGCAACAAACCAGCAACAAACTTCTTTAACACAAAGTATTCAAAATTTACTTTTTTGTTAGTAGTTATGTTCTCCATTTCTACCTCTCATATTATATCATGAAATCATTAAAATTTCAATACCTTTTTTTAAAATTTTTTAAAAAATCGCAAAAAAACATCTTTTTTTCATGTTTTTTTCAATTTTTTGAGGCATTTTTTTGCAAATTCTTTGTTATTCAACAATTTTGAAATCAATTTGACGCTTCATAAGATTGGTGTTTACCACCTGAACTTTAACCCTTTGTCCAAGCTGATAACTGTGATTTTTGCCCTTCAAAAGATACTGATTTTCAACAAAAGCATACAAATCTTTTGGCAAATTGTCCTCGCCACAAAGCCCCTCAATGGTGTTGTCAAGTTCCACAAAAACGCCAAAAGTGTTAACTCCGCTAACTGTTGCCTCAAACTCTTGCCCAATTTTGTCTTGCATAAATTCAGCTTTTTTAAGGTCATCAACTGCCCTTTCGGCACTTTCGGCAAGTTTTTCACGCTCCGAAGACAAAATGCTGGCATCAACAACAAAATTTTCAAATTTTGCCCTAAAATTGCCACCTGACTTGCCCAAAACAAAGTCTTTAAGGGCTCTGTGAACCACAAGGTCTGGATAACGTCTGATTGGAGATGTGAAGTGGCAATAATATTCTGCAGCCAAGCCAAAATGCCCCAAGTTTTTGCTGGAATATCTTGCTTTTTGAAGAGAACGAAGCATTACTTTGTTCACAACTTCCTCATAACTTTGCCCTTGAATGTCAAAAAGCACTTGTTGAAGGTCTTTTGGCCTTACTGTGTCTGGTTGCCCATTGATGTGAACACCCAAAAGTGAGCAAAAGTCAAAAAAGTTTTTCATTTTCATGCCATCTGGCTGTTCGTGAACACGATACATGCAAGGAATTTTGCGTTTTACTGCCTCAAAAGCAACAATTTGGTTTGCCAAAAGCATAAAACTTTCAATCAATTTGTGTGCAGTGTTTCGCTCAACCTTAACAACATCAATCACAGCACCATGTTCGTTAAGCACAATTTTTGCCTCGGGAACATCAAGCGACAATGCCCCACGGCGTTTTAGTTTTTTCTCCAAAAGTTCGTGAAGTTCTGCCATCAAAAAGAATTTGTGGGCAATGTTTTCATATTTTTTTGTGGTTTGTTCATCGCCTTGCAAAATTGCATATACATCAGTGTAGGTCATTCTTGCACTAGATTTTATGAGTCCTTCGCAAATTTCATAGGATTCCACATTTCCATGATGGTCAAGTTTGGCAACAACCGACATTGTAAGCCTTTCCACGCCCGGATTTAAGGAACAAATTCCGTTTGAAAGTTCTTCTGGAATCATTGGCAAAACTCTGTCGCAAAAATAAACACTTGTTGCACGCTTGAAAGCCTCCTCATCAAGTGCTGAATGTGGCTTTACATAGTGGCTTACATCAGCAATATGCACTCCCAAAACAAAGCCACCATCTTCGGTTTTGTCAATGCTAATGGCATCATCAAAGTCTTTCGAGTCCTCGCCATCAATAGTAACAACAATTTGTTCGGTAAAATCGGTTCGCCCTTTCTTTTCGCTGTCAAGAACCATTTGTGGCACAGCACAAGCCTCTTCTTTTACTTTAGGTTCAAACTCTTCATAAAGGTTAAATTCACGAATAATCGACAAAATGTCAACACCTTTTTGACTTGCTGGGCCCAAAATTTCGGTGATTTTGCCTTCTGGGTTTTTGTTGTTAAAGTTTGTAAGCCGAACAACAACCTTGTCAAGATGTTTTCCCTTAAAGTTTTTGTCAAGTTTTACAAAAATGTCATAAAAATTGCGATTGTCATCAGGGCGAACAAAAGCATATTTGTTGTTGTTCATCAAAAGTGTTCCCACAATGTTACCATCGTTTCGTTTGACAATCTTAAAAACTTCACCCTCAAGTCTGCCATCTGGAAGATGCAAAACTTTGATTAAAACGGTGTCTTTGTTCAGCGCCCCATGAAGTTTGATGTGAGGAATGAAAACATCGGGGTCTTCTTTGGTTGCCCCATCAAGTCTGCAAAAACAAAAGCCACGATTGTGTCCTGTTAATTTCCCTTTTTTAAGGTTAAGCCTGTCAATTGGAATAATTTTTTGCCCACCGCTCAAAATCAAATCTCCGCTTTTAAGAAGGTCGGAAATTTCGGAAAATGCAGTTGCGTTGTCCATTCCAAGAGTTTCACTGACCGCTTTTGAAAGTTCACCCAAGGTTTTGTAGTCAAAACTTTGGTCTTCTTTTAGCAAGTTTAAAATGGTCATTTCCTCATCTTGAATTTGTTGTGTTAAATAATCATTTAATTCTTCTTTCATTTTTTCTCCCTTAAAACGCAAAAGAGAGGTGAACTACCTCCCTTGCCTTGCTTTGTTAAACAGCAACAATTTTTGCCAAAATAAAATAAACTACTGCAATAACAGCCATTGAAATTGCAATGGCAATTGTCCATCTTTTAAGTCTGCCCTCAAGCGTGCTTCCTTTGTTGTGGGCATAGTAGGTTTCTTGCGCTCCAGTGATTGCAGAACCTCCGCCATTGTTTCCTTTTTGGCACAAAACCAAAACAATAATAGCAACAGCACCAACGCCCATTAAAGCAACCAAAATAATTTTTACAACTGAAATTGTTCCATAAAGTGTTGGGTCAGCTCCAAGCAAACTGTTTAGTAAATTAAACATAAGTCCTCCAAAAAAGTCATTGTGGTGTTATTATAACACAAAATTTTCCTAATTTCAAGCAAATTTTAAAAATTTGTTTGCCACAAAGATTGTAACATTTTTGACTGTTTTTTGAAAAAACAGATTTTTTGTCCAAAAAAACTTTATCTTAAAAAGATATAGGCAAAAGCAAGTGCCATGAACACAACAGCCAAAATCAAGTAGCTGAAATTAATTGGGTGCTTGTCATCTTTCTTTTTAATGGATTTTGCCAAACACCAAACACTCAAAATCACAAAAACAAACATAAGTGGACATCGAACATAAGATGGAACATCTCGAAAAATTGTGTTGACAACATTAGCAAAAAACCCTGCCAGTAAAAAAGTGCTCATAAGTTTTTCCTTTTATTTTATTTTTGCAGTGGTTCTGCAGTCATATCCTCTGGAATTTCAAGGTTCATAAGTTTTAAGATGGTTGGAGCAAAACTTGAAAGTCCAAATTTTCCAGCTTTAAATTTTATTCCCTTGTTTGTTACCAAAAACGGCACAGGATTTTTTGTGTGTGTTGTTGAAAGCCCAAGTTTTGCACGCATATCTTCAACATTTCCATGGTCGGCAGTGATAACAACGGTGTAGTTCATATCTTGTCCTGCGGTTACAATTTGTTTTAGGGCTTTGTCCAAAACTTCCAAAGCGGTTACGGCAGCCTTAAAGTCGCCAGTGTGCCCAACCATGTCGGCATTGGCAAAGTTCACCAAAATAAAGTCATATTTTTCTTTTACCAAGGCTTTTTCAACAACATTTGCAATTTCTGGGGCTTTCATTTGCGGAAACATTGCAAAATTTTCAACATTTTCGCTTTCCACCAAAATTCTGTCCTCACCACGAAAAGGTTTTTCAACTCCACCATTAAAATAATAGGTTACATGAGCATATTTTGTG